>DAISIS010000640.1:0-3039 GCA_036821925.1 Pirellulaceae bacterium | reverse complement strand
GAGCAGCTGGCGGCGGCTGTAGCGGCCGGCTCGGCCTGTGCTGAGGTCGTAGCGCGCGTGGAAGACCTGGAGCAGGCGGCGGTGCTCGGCCAGGACGTTGCCACGCGCGCGCGGGTGGAGGTCTACTTGCGCGCGGCGGCAGGCGAATTCGCAACGCCGGACCAGGCCCTGGATCTGTGCGAGCAGATGCTCAAGACCGTGCCGCTTGTGTTCGTATCAGGGGTGCCCGACGCGCTGCAGCGCGTCGACAGACTGGTGGACGCGGTCGGCATGGTGCGCCGCAACCGGACGCTCAAGGATGAGGGGCTGGACGCGGACGCGCGCACACGCCTGCTGCGACTCACCGAGGGTGTCAAGCTGGCACGCGAGTGCGCCTCCCAGTTCACACGCGTCCGGACGGCGAAGGACACCATCGCGGACGGGCAGGGCACGCCGGCCGACCATCGACTCGTGGCGTTCTGGCTCCTGCAGCTGGGCCAGTTCTCCGCCGCGCTCCCCTATCTGCGCGGCGCCGACGACGAGGGTCTGGCCCGCATCGCCCGACCTCTGCCGAAAACGGCCCGGGAACTGGCCCAGCTGGCCGACGAGGTGGACGCGGAAGCCAAGAAGAGCAAATACTCGCGCCGCCAGGAGGAATCGCTCCGCGCCTACTCCCGCCATCTGCGCCAGTCGGCGCTGGACAAGAACGACCCGAGCCTGCCGCCGGCCGAACGCGTGGAACTGCAGAACAAACTGGAAGCGGTCCAGCTGGAGCGGGTACAATCAGACGGCGCCCGCGCGGCGTGACGCCGGTGGGAGCGGCCACGATCATCGGCGCGCCGCAGGGTGGCCGCGCCGCAGGGTGACCGCAGGGTGGCCGGATGCCAAACAGCTGGTGGGCCTCAGCCTTGGCTTGTCTATGGAATACATCACAACACTGCTGGCGGTACTGGCTCTGGTGACCCTGCTCGTGGTCGGCTGGACCATGACGCTGTTGTCCCTGCCCGGCAATTGGCTCATTGCCCTGGGCGTCTCGGCATACGCGCTGATCGTCCCCGACCACTGGCGCGTCGACGTCAGCTGGTTGACAGTGGGCGTCGTCGTCCTGGTGGCGATCGCAGGTGAGCTGTTGGAATGGTTGACGGTCGCGGTGGGCACGGCGCGCGCCGGGGGCAGCCGGCGGGCCGCCTTCCTGGCGCTCTGTGGATCGATTGTTGGGGGCGTGGCGGGGGCGGTCGTCGGCCTGCCGATTCCGCTGGTCGGGCCGGTGCTCGCCGTGGTGTTGCTGGCGGCGTGCGGCGCCATGTGCGGGGCCATGGTCGGCGAGTTCTGGAAAGGGCGCGCGGCGGAGGTGAGCTGGCAGGTGGGGCAGGCGGCGTTCTGGGGCCGGCTCCTCGGGACCCTCGCCAAGATCGGCGCCGCGAGCGTGATCGTCGTGGTGGTGGCTGTCGGGCTGGTCGTCCGGTGAGGCCGGCGCGCTCGGCTCCCGGACCGGTCCGGAAACCGACGCACGCCGGGCCTCCTGACGCGGCGCGAAGGGCTGTCAGCCTTCCACGATCTTGGCGATGAACCTGACCGCATCGCCGACCGTCTTGACTGCCAGGGCGGATTTCTCGTCCATGTCGATGTCGAATTCCTCTTCGTAAGCCGCCACGAGCTCGACGCTCTCCATGGAATTGGCGCCCAGGTCTTCCACGAATCGCGAGTTGTCCGCGACGCGCGCGAGGTCGACCTTGAGCGTTTCGGCAGTCACCTTCTTCACCCGGTCCGCAATGTCCGACATGCAATTGCTCCTTATGGTGCGAGACGTTGTTTGAACTGCTGGACGCGCTGCGTAAGCTGTTCGATTTCCGACTGCATCTGAACGATGAACTTGTTCGAGTCGTAGTCTCCCCGCACGGCCTGGAAGTCCAGATCGAGCGCTGCGGGGGGACCGTCCGCTCCGAACCCGATGGCGCTGTGCCGATCGAACTCCTTGACCGCATCGGCGAGCACCGCCTCGAGGAACTCCTGGCGGGTGGAGAGGAGCGTGTCGGCGACCTCCAGGATCTCCGCCGAGCCGGCCGTCTCGAGATCCACCTGGGCCAGCTGGTGATAGGCCCACTTGATCCAGACCCATTCATCTTCGGCGTAAGCGGCCTGGATCTGATCGAGCTGCGCGAAGAACGCGTCGATGTCGGTGACGGCGCCGCTTTCGATGGCCTGGATCAGGGACTCCAGCCGCGCCACCGGCATCAGCTGACCTCCCACATCCACCCATTGCGTGCTCAGCACCGCGTCTGGTGCGGAGGCGAGCGCGGCGGTCCAGTCACCGGCGCCCGATGGCGGCTGCCGTTCCAGACGCGCGACGATCTTGTCGGTCAGGTACATCAGCGCTCCGCGACGGTAGAACTTCAAGCCGGTCCGCAGGAAAACGCGTTTGACTTCGGCGCCGCCGATGGGAACCGCCGGCACGCTGCGGTCCGTCTGCTGCTGGAGTTCGCGCAGCACCTCCATCCCGCGCAGCATGCGGCCGACCGTGTAGGGGCTGAAGACGTCGAACGACAGGCGATCCCGTTTCACCGGTCCCTGGCGGCGGTCGCGCGCAGGCCACTTCGCCCCGTCCCGCACGGTGCCGACCGTGGTGAGGTTGAAGCCGGGAATGAGCGAGCAGCGGCCGTCCGGCAAGGCTTCGATGTGGCTGAAGGGGAAGTCGGTGGTGTCGAAGGCCCGCGTGTGTTTGCCCAGGACCACGCAGAAGGGACCGACCCGGCAGGGCCACATCATGTAGGAAAACGATCCGGTCTTCGCCCCACGCTCCACCCGCCCCTCGTGCACCGGCCCCAGCTTGTACATGTGGTTCGACTGGTTCGTCCCGCTCCCCGCATTGTAGAAGCTGAACAGGCTGGCGATCAGCAGGGTGCCTTTGTGATGCGTCACCGTGTACGGGCCCGCAAAGACACTGCAGGCCTCGCCGTGGAACGCCTCGCAGTTGGCGAACAGCAGGGTTCCCTCGGCGGAGAACTGGCGGCCGACCTGGGCCGCCTGTCCGACGTACGTCTTGGTCAGCAGCGCGCCGCC
>DAISIS010000639.1:0-3053 GCA_036821925.1 Pirellulaceae bacterium | reverse complement strand
AGCGGTTCACACCAGGACATCGGTAGTCAGGTCGTCGCTCGTCGGCTGCGGCGCCTGCCGGGCCCGCTCCACGGCGCGCTGAAACGCCTCGACCACGCGGGCGCGGATGTCCGCCAGCGTCTTGTCGTCGGCAGCGCCATGGTGCCGCAGGGCATCGGCGAAACGCACCAGCGGGTCGCTCGCCGCCCAGGCCTCGCGTTCCTCACGCGGCTGGTAATGGCACGGATCACGGCGGGAGTGGCCGGTGCAGCGGTACGTTAACAGTTCCAGCAACACCGGACCGCGCCCGGCCCGGCAATCGTGGACCGCGGCGTGGGCGGCCTCCAGCACCGCCAGCACGTTGTTGCCCTCGACCTGGGCCGCTCGGATCCCATAGCTCCTCGCACGGCGGGCGATGTGCGTGTCGCGCATCACCAGCGAGATGTGCGTGCTGGCACCGTACTGGTTGTTCTCGCAGGCGAACACTACCGGCAGGTTCCAGATCGCCGCCATGTTCAGCCCTTCATGGAACGCGCCCTCCGACACCGCGCCGTCGCCGAAGAAGCAGGCCACCACCCGGTCCGTACGCTGCATCTTGAAGGCCAGCGCCATACCCGCCGCCACCGGAATGCCACCTCCCACAATCGCAATGCCCGGGATCATGCCCAGCGCCAGGTTACCCACATGCATGCTCCCCCCCTTGCCGCGGCAGCAGCCGGTGGAGGCGCCGAACAGTTCGTCCAGCAGTTCCTGCACCGACAACCCCTTGGCCAGCGCATGGCCGTGCCCGCGGAAGGTCGACGTGATGAAGTCGTCCGCGCGCAACGCACTGCAGACGCCGACGGCGGTCGCCTCCTGACCCTGGCACTGGTGGATTGTGCCGGGCATCGTCCCTTCGAGAAACAGGAACTTGACGCCATCCTCAAACTCCCGGATCACCAGCATCCGCTCGTACAGCGACAGGAGTTCGTCACAGTTGTAGTCAGCCAGCCGGGCGGCGTCGATCGGCGGCAGTGCGTGTGCACGTTGCATGTGCGATCCTCTCACTATTTCTCCAGTTCCTCAACGATCGCTCCCAGAAACCGCGCGGCGTACTTGCCGCTCGCCACGCGGTGGTCCACGCACAAGGTGAGGGTACCGCGGTATTGAACGACCACCCGGCCGTCATCCTGAACGGCTGGCGTGCGGGCCACTTTCCCCACCCCCAGTATCGCCGGCTCCGGCGGATTGATGATCGGCGCGAAACGTTCCACGTCGCAGCTGCCCAGATTCGTCACCGTCATCCAGGCCGGGCGCAGCCGGCGTGCTTCCTGCTCACCGCTGCGCAGTCGCGCGACCCCGTCACGGATCTCCTGCGAGATCTGTGCCACCGACTTCGTCGCTGCAGCGGCGATCGCGATGACAAACAGCTCGTCGTCCAGGTCCACCGCCACGCCGACGGCGTCCGTGTTGACCGGCTGCAGCGATTCATCTTCCCAGCGGCAGCGGAAGCGTTCGAAGCGGCCCAGAGCCAAGGCTACCGCCCGCACAAAGAACGCGTCCCAGACCGGGCCAGGCGGCGGTGCGGCTTGGCGCCGTGCGATGATCTGCGCGGCCTGGAATGTGGTCTGCAGGTAGAAGTGCGGCACCGCCTGCTTGCTGGACTGCATGCGCCGCGCCATCGTCCGCTGCGCAACGCTCAGCGACAGACGGTCGGGCTCGAGTGGCCGGCGCGCACGGGCCGCTCGCTGCCGGGCGAACATGCCAGCCGGCCCGGGCGCCGGTTCGCGCCGGGACGGGCCCGCCGGCGGAACCACCTCAGGCACAACTGGCGCTGGCGTCTCAGGGCGCGCCGGTGCCTGACCGTCCGCGGCCGGCATCGGACCGGCCACTTCCACCAGCGCAATCACCTGACCAACGCTCGCATCCTGCGAGGCTGGGCAGAGAATCTGATCCAGGCGGCCGGCGACGGCCGACTCGACTTCCATCGTGGCCTTGTCCGTCTCCACTTCCAGCAAGGGCTGACCTTGCCGCACATCCTCGCCGACTTGCGCGATCCAGCGCACGATCCGGATCGGGGCGTCGTTGGTGGTCAGGTCCGGCATGCGGAGTTCGTGGATCATCATGTGGCCCTCCCGCAGCAGCCGAGCGTCTCCAGGCGTTCGAGGACGGCCTCGCGAACGGCGTTGCGCCCCGCCACCAGCAGATCGTCGGGCCCCCCCATTCCCAACACCGCGTGCGGATTGCATGGCAGCGTACGCGACTCCAGACGCTGGCGAAGTGCGGCGAGGTACCGCTGTTTCAGCCCCGTGCCATAGTTCACTTTCGCGACCCCCAATCGAATGGCCGCCTGCAGCGAAGACGGAGCGATGCCGGTTCCGCCGTGGAGCACGAGCGGGATGGGTACCCGCGCGCGGATGGCGGCCAACTGGTCCAGATCCAGATCCCCTTGCCCGTCGAGACGGATGTGGACATTGCCCACGCTGACCGCCAGCAGATCCACTCCGGTCTCGTGCACCAGGCGGGCTGCGAGCTCGGGGTCCGTCGGTTGCCCAGCATGGTGGGACTCGCTCAGCGGTCCGCATGGCAACTCACCCAACTCCGCCTCAACCGCGACGTTTCGTGCGTGGGCAGCCGCCACGACCGCGCGCACGCGCTGGGCGTACTCGCCGTAGGGACAGGTCGGATCCGCCGGCATGACCAGGTTGAAACCCGCCTCGATCGCGGCCAGCACCCAGTCGTCGCGTGGGCACTCATTGAAGATCAGCGCCACGGGGACAGAACTCGCCTCGGCTGCCGCAACACCCAGAGCGCCATAGACGGTCAGGCGTTCGGCCGCCAGGCGGTCTGGATGACTGAGGAATTCACCATTGAACCCCACGATGATCGGAGACCGCGTCTGTTCCGCCGCGTCCAGCACGCCCTGCAGCGACTCGAGATTCCAGCTCTCAAAATAGCCGATCGCATATCCGCCCGCAGTGCAATCGTCCATCAAGCGCGCGACCGGTTCGAGTGGCATCTTCTGTGTTCTCCCATGCGAAGTGGTGAGCAGAGTACGCTGTGGTGACCTGGTTCAGGATGTGCTGGGTGCAGGG
>DAISIS010000638.1:0-3058 GCA_036821925.1 Pirellulaceae bacterium | reverse complement strand
CCCTGTATCTCGACGGGGCGACGGTCGACTGGTATGACGGCCTGGAGCGACGGGGGTTCACTTTTGACAATCCCAACGCAGTTAAGACGTGTGGCTGCGGGAGTTCCTTTCAGGCCTGATGGAACCCCTCCGTTTGAACGCTGACGACAAGCCCGGTCCGGTTCGGTCCGGGCTTGTCGCGCTTCTTGCTTCCTGAGTGGGCGGTTGTGTTGTGCGCTGCGGCGCGCGGTGGGCGAGCAGATACTGAGGATCGGGGCTCTACAATCTCCGCCGTGTGGGGATATACTGGCCTGCCGCAGGGCGCGACTGGGCGTGCGCCGTTCGGCTGATCTTTTTCAACTCCCTGACATGTGAGTGGATATGACGAGTCACGCGGGCAAAGTCTATATTCTTGGAATTGGTGACGATGGTCTGGACGGGCTGACGCGGGCAGCGCGCGAGTTGCTCGACCAGGCGGACGTGATCATAGGCTCCGCTCCGACGCTGGCGGCGATCGGGTCGGGGCAGGCCCAACGTCTTGTGGTGGATGGAGATCCGCAGGAGGTCGCCCGGCAGGTGGCCAATCATGGGGCCGAGCAGGTTGTGGTGTTGGCCAGCGGAGACCCGCTTTTCTACGGGACGGCGCGGTACTTGTGCGAGAAGCTCGGCAAGGATCGCTTTGAAGTGGTGCCGCACGTCAGCAGCATGCAGTTGGCGTTTGCCCGGGTCAAGGAGAGCTGGGACGAGGCCTACCTGACGAACCTGGCCCAGGCGAATCTGGACCGTGTGATGGAGCGGATCCGGGTTGCGGAGCGGGTGGGGCTGTTCACGACCGACGACTTCACACCGGCGCGTGTGGCCGCGGCGCTGCTGGAGCGCGGGATTGACTACTTCACGGCCTACGTGTGTGAGAATCTGGGTTCGCCCGACGAACGGGTGACGCAGGGTGAGTTATCGGAGCTGGCCGGGCACTCGTTTGGCGCTTTAAACGTCATGATTCTGGTCCGCAAGCCGCACGTGCCGGACCGGCCGCCGGAGCTGGCGGGGCGCCGGCTGTTTGGCAATCCGGACGAGGTGTTTCTGCAGAGCCGTCCCAAACGCGGACTGCTGACGCCGGCGGAAGTCCGCTGCATCGCCTTGTCCGAACTGGATCTGGGGCCCGGAAGCACCGTATGGGATGTGGGAGCGGGCAGCGGGTCGGTGTCCGTGGAAGCCGCTCAGATTGCCCGGCAGGGTGAGATCTACGCCATCGAAATGGACGTCGAGGACTACCAGTTGATCTCGGCCAACGCGGAACGTTTCTCGGTTGCCAACTTGACCCCGGTGCTGGGCTGCGCCCCCGACGCGTGGCGGGATCTGCCCGACCCCGACGCGATCTTCATTGGCGGCAGTGGGCGACACGTGCACAGCATTGTGGAGCAGGCCTATGCGCGTCTGCGGGCCGGCGGCCGGATCGTGGTGAACGTGGTGAGTGTGGAGAGCGTCACCGAAGTCCAGCAGTCCTTGCGGCAGCTGGCCGGCGAGACCAACGTGTGGCTGATCAGCATTGCGCGCGGGATGCAGCAGTTTGACTCGTTGCGGTTCGAGTCGATGCATCCCTCGTTCCTGATTGCCGCCGTCAAGGTGTGAGATGCGGGGGGAGGCAGACCCGATGAACGAGCCACACCCGCAGCTGGACGTGATCGCCGTGGGTGCGCACCCGGACGATGTGGAAATCGCCTGTGGCGGGACGCTGGCCAAGCTGGCCACGCAGGGTTATCGCGTGGGCATTGTGGATCTGACCGATGGCGAGCCCACGCCGCGATCACCGGGTCCTGAGGTGCGTCTGGCGGAAGCGCAGGCGGCGGCCCGGCTGCTGGGTGCCGCTACGCGGGTGACTCTCTCGCTGCCCAACCGCCGGTTGTTTGACTGTTTCGAGGCGCGGGTGGCGCTGGCCAAGGAGTTCCGCCGATATCGTCCCCGCATCGTGATTTCCTTTGGGGACAAGACCCCCATGGCGTCGCCCGACCATTGGCAGGCGATGCAGATCACCGACGCCGCCGTGTTCTACTCGCGGCTGACGAAGTGGGACGAGCATTTCGACGGCCTCCCGGTCCACACGATTTCGGCTCAGCTCTATTTCCGATTGGCTCTGGAGCCGATGGCGCTGGGTGGTTTCAGCAGCCATTTCACCGTGGACATCAGCGACACCTTGGAGACGAAGCTGGCGGCCGTCGCCAGTTACAGGACGCAGTTTCCGCCTGCCCGAGCCCATGTGCTGGACCGCATCCGTGGGGCCGCCTTGCTGGCTGGTTCCGCCGCCGGATTTGCGGCCGGCGAGATGTTTGTCGCGGTCCGCCCGCTGGGAACCCAGGATCTCGTCCAGTACGTGCTCGGCGCGAAAACGCCGGCCTGAAGCAGCGGCCGGGCCGGCCGGACGCAGCAGCGCCATACGCCGCGGGGACGCGGGTCAGCGCTTGCCACGCCAGCGCCGCAGCGCTTCACGCATGCGGAGCAGGTCGTCCGGCAGCGGAGCCTCGAACGCCAACGGTGCGCCGCTGCGCGGGTGGTGGAACCGCAGCCGATGCGCGTGCAGGGCCTGGCGATCGAGCAGGACGGTAACATCTTCGCTGTGGCAGAGCTCGCCGACGGTGATCTGCGCGCGTCCGCCGTAAAGCCGGTCGCACAGGACGGGGTAACCGATGTGCGCCAAATGCACGCGGATCTGGTGCGTGCGCCCGGTGCGCGGGTGCACGTGCAGCGCGGCGAAGCCCGCAAACCGCTCGTCGACTTCGTAGAACGTCGACGCTTCCCGACTGGTGGCGTGATGGGGACGAATCGCCATCTTCTCACGCTCGCGGGGATGCGCGCCGATCGGCTGGTCGATGCGGTCGCGGTCCCGATCGGGCACGCCCACGACCAGGGCGAAGTACTCCTTCTCGATCGTGCGCTCCTGCCACTGGGCGGCCAGTTGCATATGCGCCGCGTCGGTCTTGGCCACGACCAGCACGCCGGAGGTGTCGCGGTCCAGGCGGTGGACGATGCCGGGCCGGCAGACGCCCCCCACGCCGCTGCGCTGCTGGAAGCGATACGCCAGGGC
>DAISIS010000637.1:0-3073 GCA_036821925.1 Pirellulaceae bacterium | reverse complement strand
CACGAGACGGCGGCCTATCTGATGCAGACCGGGCACTCGCGCGAAGAGCGGCTGGCCTATCCGAGTGTGGGAGCGGTGTTTGCGCTGTTCCGCGGCGCTTCCTGCCAGGGGCTCATTCCCCCGTATGTCGTGCTGACCCAGGCACAAGGGCGCTTTTCTGAAGAAGGATTCCTGGGGCCGAAGTTCAAACCGTTTGCCACCGGCGGCGATCCGAACGCGCCGCGGTTTGAAGTCGAGGGGATCGTGGCCCGCGGGATCAGCGAGGAGCGGCAGCAGACGCGGCGCACCCTGCGCGACCGGTTGGACACCCTGGGACGCGCGATGGCGGCCAGTCCCGAATTGCGCGCGGCCCGGGAAGCGCGCGACGCAGCGTACGAACTGATCCTCGGCCGGGGCAAAGACGTCTTCGATCTGGCGCAGGAACCGGCGGAACTCAGAGACCGCTACGGCCGCCATACGTTCGGTCAGCAGTGCCTGGCCGCTCGGCGGCTGGTCGAGGCGGGAGTGCCCTACGTGGTCATCAATTATCCGGGCGGCTGGGACACGCACAGCAACCACTTCCAGACGATGCGTCGGCAGGCTCCGCAGTTGGACCGGGGTTTGGCCACGCTGCTGCAGGATCTGCACGACCGCGGCCGGCTGGCCAGCACGCTGGTCTGGTGCTGCGGCGAATTCGGGCGCGGTCCGAAAGTGGACTGGCAGCCTCCCTGGAACGGCGGCCGCAACCACTACGGCAAAGTCTTCACCGTGCTGGTAGCGGGCGGAGGGTTCCAGGGCGGGCGCGTGGTGGGCGCGTCGGATGCGACGGCCGAAGAGGTGGCCGATCGGCCCGTCTATCCGGTCGATCTGCTGGGCAGCATCTACGAGCTGGCAGGAATCGACGCCAGCGCCACGCTGCCGCATCCGATGGGTCTGGAGGCGCATGTGTTGCCCACCGAGGCGGAAGGCGCGCAGTCGGCGGGCCTGTTGACCGAGATCATGTGATCGTGTGAACGGCGGCTCGGCCGATCGCCGGCAGGGCAGCGATTGAGGAGCGTGTGATGAGCGTCCGGCGCGAAGAACCCGGCGTCAGCGTGCGTGCCGCGGCAGCCGATGCATGCCCCGCGCGCGAGGCGATCGTCGTGCTGGGAGTGCTGGGCTGGCTGACGCTGGCGTCCGCGGCAGGGGCGCAGCCGGCGCCGTATATCGGATATGTCTATCCGGCCGGCGGCCAGCAGGGCACGACGTTCCAGGTCCAACTCGGCGGCCAGCGCCTCGACGGCGTGCACGCCGCGCTGGTGACCGGCACGGGGGCGTCAGCGCAGGTGGTCGAGTATCGCCGGCAGCTGGGGAACCAGGAGGTAACGCTGCTGCGGGAGCAATTGCGAGCGCTCACGGGCGGGCCCCGGCGGAAACTCGATCGGGCGGAGCTGGACGCGGCGACGCAGCAACTGGTCGAGCGACTCGAACAGCGCATCGCCGGGTTCGTGCCGCGGCCGGCCAGCGCTGCGCTGTCGAGCGTCGTGGTGCTGGAAGTTGCACTGGACGCCGACGCCGCGCCCGGCGCCCGCGAGATCCGGCTCGTCACCACGCGCGGTGTCACCAATCCGCTGCGGTTCCACGTCGGCCAGCTGCCCGAAGTCGCGCGCAAGCCGATGGCCACCTGCCCGCTGCCGGTGCTGGGCAAAGAGAGCCTGGCGCAGCGCCACCGGCCGCCGGAAGAGGAACTGGCACAGGTCACGATACCGTGCACCATGAACGGCCAGATCGCGCCGGGCGAAGTGAATCGCTACCAGTTTGCCGCACGCCAGGGACAACGACTGGTGATCTCCGTCGCGGCGCGGCAGTTGATTCCGTATCTGGCCGACGCCGTGCCCGGCTGGTTCCAGCCCACGGTGGTGCTGCACGATGCGGACGGGCGGGAAATCGCCTTCAACGACGACTATCAGTTCCAGCCCGACCCGGTCACCTGCTGCGTCATTCCCCGGGATGGCCAGTACGTGCTCACGATCGCCGATGCGCTCTACCGCGGCCGCGAGGATTTCGTGTATCGCCTGACGGTCGGGGAGCTGCCGTTCGTGACCGGCCTTTTCCCGCTCGGAGGACCCGCCGGCCAGGTGCCAGACATCGCCATGCTGGGCTGGAATCTCGAACGTACTGAACTGCTGCCGGTGGCGGCCGACACCGCCCCCGGCACGTACAGGATCGGTGGGCGGACCGCGGACGGGTTCCAGTCGAACGTGCTTCCCTTTGTGCTCGATACACTCCCCGAGTGCATGGAGCGGGAACCGAACGACAACCTGTCTCAGGCCCAGGTCGTGACGCAGCCGGTGTGGATCAATGGACGCCTGGACCGGCCGGACGACCGGGACCTGTTCCAGATCGTGGGGCAGGCCGGCGACACGCTCGTCGCCGAAGTCTACGCGCGGCGACTCGATTCGCCGCTTGATTCGGTGCTCAAGCTGACCGACGCGGAGGGGCAGGTGCTGGCGCTCAACGACGACCACGAAGATCCGGGGGCTGGCCTGCACACGCACCACGCCGATGCGTATCTGCGCTGGATGCTGCCGGCGGCCGGGAGTTACTTCGTGCACGTGAGCGATGCCGCGTGCTGTGGCGGCGAGCTGTATGCCTACCGGCTGCGCGTCAGCGCGCCGCGCCCCGACTTCGAGCTGCGCGTGGTTCCGTCGGCGATCAACCTGCGCAGCCGCGGGTCGGCACCGCTACGCGTGTACGCGATCCGCAAGGATGGCTTTGCCGGCGATATCCGGCTGAGTCTGCAGGAACCGCCGGACGGGTTCTCGGCGCGGCCCGTGGTGCTGCCCCACGCGCAGGACATGGTCCGGTTCCCCGTCCGGACCAGCCTGGCCCGCACCGAGCGGCCGGTTCCGTTGTGCATTGCCGGCCGCGCCGTAATTGACGGACAGCCAGTGGTGCGTGTGGCGGTGCCGGCGGAGGACCGGATGCAGGCTTTCCTGTGGCGACATCTGGTGCCTGTGGCGGACCTGCAGGCCGTGGTCTTCGATCCCACCGATCAACCTCCGCCCACCCGCATCCCGCCCCCCGTGACGGACGCTCAGGTGGCCGCCGCCGC
>DAISIS010000636.1:0-3086 GCA_036821925.1 Pirellulaceae bacterium | reverse complement strand
TGTAGATGCGGACGTCCCCCTTGTGGATGTCGCCCGAGAACTGGGCAGCGCACTTGGTTCCGTGCGCATAGGTGGCGAATTCCTGGAAGCAATGCCCGCCCAGCCACCGGACACCGTCGGTCGCCTTCGTGCCGTCCGGGAAAGTCCACTCGATGGAGTGCGAGTCGAGTTCCTGGCTGCGGTCCTCGCTCTTGAACTTGCGGCCGCCGATGCCGCGGGCGATCACCGGGTAGTCTCCCTTGAGCCAGCAGAGTTCGTCGATCTGGTGGATGTTCATCTCCGCGAAGAGTCCGCCGGAGACCCAGGGGAAGCTGGTGAAGTTGCGGATCTGCCACATCAACTCGCTCACGCCGTCCGGCTTCTTGCCCATGCCGCCGGCCGGATGGATGCGGTAGGCCCGCACGAGGATCAGCTGACCCAGCTCGCCGTCGCGGATCCGCTTGATGAGTTCCTGGCGGTTCACACTGTGGCGGCACTGCAGGCCGGCCGCGATCTTGAGGTTCTTCTTCTTGGCTTCCTCGCCGGCCTGGATCAACCGCCGCAAGGCCGGCGGGTCGGGCCCGAACGACTTTTCCATGAACGCGTTCACACCCTTCTGCACCGCGTACTCCAGCTGCAGAGCCCGCACGTAGGCAAAGCTGGTGATCATGGCCACGTCGTTGGGGCCGAGGCAGTCGATGGCTTTCTTGTACGCGTCGAAACCGACAAACTGACGCTCCTTCGGCACGTTGACCCGGTCGCCAAACTCGTCCGACAACGCCTGGTGGGCGCGCGTCAACCGGTCTTCCGCGACGTCCGCCATGGCATACAGCTCCACCGGCCCGAACGGGGAGTTCATGGCGTTGCCCACCGCACCGCTCCCACGCCCGCCGCAACCGATCAGAGCCAGGCGGATGGTGTTGTCCTCTCCCGCATGGACGCGCGGAATGCCGACTCCCAGCAGCGCTGACCCGGCCGCGGCTGCGCCGGTCCACCGTAAAAACTGTCGGCGCGATGTCCCCTGCGTGTCGGTTTGCGGCGACGTGTGTTCTTGCTTCATGGCGATGATCTCTCCAGTTGGAACTCGGGGCGATTCGGCAACCTCCACCGCGTTAGCCTCCGCCGCGCAGGCCGCCGAATGATGACCATCCTATTGTCGGCAACCTGACAGGCGGATGTCAACCAAAGCAACACACCCGGCATGGCCGATACGGCTGACACACCCGCACCCCCGCCGCCGCCTTGTTGGAGCGTCCGCCACGTAGTCAAATGGACGGCAGCTTCGAGTCATCTAACTAGGGAGTCTCACCCATGAATATGAGCAGCGCGATGTCGACGCTTCTGGGCAGCCTGGTCCTGGCGGCCTCGCTGGGGGCTGGCGAGTGGTGCGATACCCCGCTGGATGCCGTCCAACCACGCGTGCCGGACAAGCTGTGCCGCGTGACGCTCAATCACCACGAACTCGGGGGAGAAATCGATCGCCGCATCCAGAATCTGATCCAGAAGAACTACATGGTGATCGATCTGGACGGCAACTGGCTCGATCATTTCCGCCAGCGTACGGATCGCGGCGACAGGCAGGCTGTGTACTACGGCATTGGCAAAGTGTTCGATGCGGGCAGTCTGTTCACGGCCTATACCGGTGACGCGCAGGTGGCGGCCCGCACGCAGTACATTATTGACGAGCTGGTGAAGTCCCGCGATGCGGACGGGTATCTGGGATTCTGGAGCGTCGAGCCGGAGAATCGGCAGAACCACATCAACTGGATTCTCCACGAGCAGGAATACATCAATCTGGCCTTTGTGCGGCACTATCGCTGCACAGGTGATCGGCAGTCGCTGGCGCACGCGCGGGTGATGGCCGACTACATTCTCCAGACGTTTCCCACGCCGCAGCATCCCTGTTTCAACCCGGGGGACATCTGCACCGCCGGCCTCCCGGAAGGGATGCTGGAGCTGTACCGGGTGACGGGGGACAGACGCTACTTCGATTTTGCCGCCGATGTGCCGCATGGGAACAACCATGGCGAGGTCCAGCTCGCGTCGCTGCGGACGTGGGAACAGGATTTCAGCCGTCCCCCGCGGCACGTCTACGTGATGCTGGCACGCTGCTACGCGCAGACCGAGCTGTACCGGCTCACCGCTGAAGCGAACCTGCTGCACATGAGCCAGCTGATGCGCAACGAGCTGCTCAAGGCGGGGGAGGGAGGCCTGCTCGTGACCGGCTCGTGCTCCGACGGCGAGCAGTTCACGTACAACCAGAACGGGCGCGGTGCGATCGGCGAGTCGTGTGTTACGGCGTACGTGCTGCGGTGGATCGACAGCCTCCTGCGGCTGGAAGGAGACATGCGTTACGGCGATCTGCTCGAACGCGCCATCTACAACGCGCTGTTCGCCGCCAACTCCCCCGACGGCCGCTGGATCCGCTACTTCACGCCGTTCAGCGGGCCGCGGCAGTACGACACGCGGGACTACTTCTGCTGCTGTGGAAACTACCGCCGGGCGGTGGCCGAGCTGCCGCAGAAGGTGTATTACCGCACGCCGGATGGCGGCATCGCACTGAATCTGTTCACCAACTCGCGGAAGGCGTTCGACGTCCAGGGCCAGGCGGTGACGATCACCCAGGAGACCGACTACCCGAACCATGGTGACGTGAAGCTGACGTTCGGCGTCGGCGGCGGGAAACCGGCGGCGTTCCGGTTCCAGTTCCGCACGCCGCGCTGGTGCCAGCAGATCACGCTGCGCGTCAACGACGAAGCGCCGGTGACACTTGACCCGTGCCAGCAGCAGCTGGGCTGCTATACGCTCGAACGCAGCTGGCAGGATGGCGATGTGGTACACATCGCGATGCCGATGGCGTGGCGGCTGCTGCGCGGGCGGGCGCTGCAGGACGGCCGCGTCGCGCTGCTGCGCGGCCCGGTGGTGTTCTGCGTCGGCAAGGACCAGAACGCCGCGTGGTGGGCCCGCTGCCCCGATCCGCGGAACCTCGTCATCGACCCGGCCTCCCTCACCGAACCGGTCGGCGACGACTCGATTCGCCCCGGCGGTCTGAAGGTCGTCGCCCAAGGGTGGCTGCACCCGGATCGTACAGGCGAGCAGGTTGACGT
>DAISIS010000635.1:0-3086 GCA_036821925.1 Pirellulaceae bacterium | reverse complement strand
GTTTGCAGGGAGTTGTCAGCTGGCACCGACTCAGAAGATGTCGTCTGACGGTGCCCAGCCGCGCCCCTTTCCACATTCGTCATTGACTCATTCCTTCGTGCTTGGGTATTTCGTCATTCGTCATTCCTTCGTGCTTGGGTATTTCGTCATTCGTCATTCGCCATTCACCCTCCCCCAGGTCATCTCATGCCACACCAATCTCGTCGCCAGTTCCTACAGCAATCGGTGTGCGCGGCCACGATGTTTGGCGCCGGCGGTGCGCTGCAAGCGCCGGCAGAAGAGCCCCCCCTCCCCTCCCCTGCTCCGCCCGCGCGCCGGCAGCCGCTGGCGGTGTCCACCTATTCTTTCTGGCGATTCCAGGACGGGCTGAGGCTGCCGATCGAGGCCTGCCTGGACCAGGCGGCGGAGATGGGTTTCGAGGCGCTGGAGATACTGCATCGCCAGATGGACCGGGAGGATTCGGCTGCGCTGCAGCTGATCAAACGCCGCGCGCTGCTCAACGGCCTGGCGTTGTGCTGCCTGTCGACGCACCAGGGATTCGTCTCGCCGGACCGGGCCGAGCGGCAGCGGAACATCGCGCACACGCTGCACTGCATCGAGCTTGCCTACGAGTTGGGCATTCCCACAATGCGTGTCAACACGGGGCGGTGGGGGACGATCACGAGCTTCGATGAGCTGATGAAGCAGCGGGGGGAGGAGCCAACGCCGCCAGGCCGCTCGGACGAGGAGGCGTTCGCCTGGGTCATGGAGAGTCTGGAGTCGTGCCTGCCGACGGCCGAAAAACGCGGTGTGCTGCTGGCGCTGGAAAACCACTGGGGTTTGAGTCGCACGGCGGCAGCGCTCCTGCGGATCATCCAGACGATGGACTCGCCCTGGCTCCGCGCTCTGATGGACACCGGGAATTTCCTGGAGGAGCCCTACGATTCGCTGGAAGCGTTAGCGCCGTATACGGCCTATGTGCAGGCCAAGACCTATTACGGGGGCGGCACCTGGTATACGCTGGAGCTGGACTATCGGCGGATCGCCGCCATGCTGCGCCAACACAACTATCGCGGCTACGTGGCGCTGGAGTTCGAAGGGCAAGAGGACTATCGCACGGCGATCCCCAAGAGTCTCGCGATGCTTCGCGCCGCGTTCGCTGCCGCGTGACACCCCGGATCCCGACCCGACGCCGCGCGCGGTGCAGGGCCGCAGAGGAGCTGACGGATGAACCCGCACAAGTACATTCTGGCGTTGGACCAGGGCACCACGTCCAGCCGAGCCATCGTGTTCGACCATGGCGGGCGCGCGGTGGCAGCGGCGCAACAGGAATTCCCTCAGCTGCTGCCGCGTCCCGGCGAAGTGGAGCACGATCCCGAGGCAATCTGGGGGTCGCAACTGGCCGTCGCCCGGCAGGCGCTGGAGCAGGCGCATCTCAACGCGGCCCAGATCGCGGCGGTGGGGGTGGCGAACCAGCGTGAGACAGTGATCCTGTGGGAGCGTGATTCGGGTCGGCCGATCCACCACGCGATTGTGTGGCAGAGTCGCGTGAGCGCGGGGATCTGCGAGCGGGTGCGGGCCAGCGGCTGCGAGCCGGTGATCCGCCAGAAGACCGGCCTGGTGCTGGATCCGTACTTCTCGGCGACCAAGATCCGCCATCTGCTCGACCTGTACCCCGCGCTGCAGCCGCGGGCGGAGCGCGGTGAGATTCTGTTCGGCACGGTCGACTCGTTCCTGATCTGGCGTCTGACCGGCGGGCGCTGCCACGTGACCGACGTGAGCAACGCCAGCCGCACGCTGCTGCTCAACCTGGCGACGCTGGATTGGGATGACGAGCTGCTGAAGATCTTCGGTGTGCCGCGCGCGATGCTGCCGGCCGTGCGTCCCTCGAGCCACTTGTTTGCCGGTTGTGACGCGGAGCTCTTCGGCCGCGAGATCCCGATCGCCGGCGTGGCGGGCGACCAGCAGGCCGCGACGTTCGGACAGGCGTGCTTCGAGCCGGGCATGGCCAAGAACACCTACGGCACCGGCTGCTTCCTGCTGCTCAATACCGGCGCGCAACCGGTGCCTTCGCAGCACAACCTGCTGACTACTGTCGGCTGGCAGATCGACGGGCAGGTCACCTACTGCCTGGAAGGCTCGATCTTCATCGGCGGCGCTGTGGTCCAATGGCTGCGCGACGGCTTGGGGCTGATCCCGACCTCTCAGGCGATTGAGGCGTTGTGCGCGACGGTACCCGACAGCGGCGGTGTGGTGTTCGTGCCGGCGTTCGTCGGGTTAGGCGCGCCGCATTGGGATCCCTACGCCCGCGGCGCCGTGTTCGGCCTGACGCGCGGCACGACGGCCGGGCACCTGGCCCGGGCGGCGATCGAATCCATGGCGATGCAGACCAGCGACCTGCTCGACGCGATGCGTCAGGATGCCCGCGTGCCCCTGACGGTGCTGAATGTCGACGGCGGCGCGTCGGTCAACTCGGAGCTGATGCAGTTCCAGGCGGACATCCTGCAGGCCGCGGTCCGGCGCCCGGTGGTGGCCGAGACGACCGCCTTGGGCGCCGCGTACCTGGCCGGCCTGGCCGTGGGCTACTGGGACAGCACCGCCGACGTCGCCCGCAACTGGGCGCTGGACCGGGAGTTCACGCCGCGCATGCCGGCGGCGGAGCGGGAGACCCGGGTGCGGCGTTGGCAGCGTGCGGTGCAGCGCGCGCGGGACTGGGAGGAGCGCGAGGCATGATCCACGGGCATGAAGATCTGTTCATCGGCGCCGTGGCGATCCTGTGCGGATCGCTGCTCGTCACGGCCGCCGTCGCGAACTGGCCCTGGTACTACTCGCTGCGTTCGGCGCGATTCCTCGAATCGAAGCTCTCGCGCACCGGAGCGCGCATCGCGCACTGCCTGCTCGGCCTGATACTCATCGCCCTCGGACTGGCCGTCGCCGCCGGCTTCCGCTGCCCGCTCTGGCGCTGACCGCCGCTCAGCCCGCTGCCCGCGTGCGCGGGCGACGAGCACGAGCACGAGCACGAGGAAGACCCGAACAGCCGATAGGGAGAACGGACTGTCAGCACGCTGCGAGTCCCCCTGCCCGTGCTCGTGCTCGCCCCTCGCGCA
>DAISIS010000634.1:0-3098 GCA_036821925.1 Pirellulaceae bacterium | reverse complement strand
GCGGACCCAGTCCGCACGTTGGACCGCTGGCGGCGCGGGACGCTCGGGCGCGATGAACGACCAGTGTGGCTGGTACTCCGCACCCTCCGCAATCCAACGCCGCAGCACGTCCTTCTCGCCCGGAGTCAGAGACTTGTGCGCCGCGGCAGGGGGCATTCGCAGATCCTCGTCGTCCGAGAAGATGCGTGCGATCAACTCGCTGTCGTCCGGCTCGCCGGGTACGATCACGCCTGAGTCGAGGGCGGCCTCGCGCTGGTCCAGGCGGAGGTCTGCCTCGCGCGAACCACTGTCCGGTCCGTGGCAGACAAAGCACTTGTCGGCCAGGATCGGCCGCACGTCGCGGTTGTACTGCAGACCCGCCCCCGCGATTGCGGAGCCGGAGCCGACGACTAGAACCAGCTGGATGCCCAACAGAACCGAGCCGGGTGAGAGGCGAGCCATTGCGACCTACCTTATTGGCGTCTGGGGGATCGAAGGCAGCGTCTTGGGGAGCGGGGGATCGCTGTGTCGGCTGGTGGCGCTGCCGCCGGACGTGCCCGTGGCACCGCACGGCCACCCCCGGGATGGCAATCCCCGCTGGGATATCTATAGCCGGATCGCTCGATTTGACCAGTCAGCCCGACCGGTTCTGGCGGGGGTACCCTGGAAGGGCTCGAGCATCGCGCGGCGGTCCTGCCGTGTGTGGGCCCGCCGCCTGCGAGAGGGCGGCCGGTCGCCGATTCCCTGGAATGGTCAATTCCGGCGGAAAACCTGTTGCGAAGCCGCCACCCAACAGGGTAGTTTCGGTGTTGTGTCGGAGGGTTCTACGCATGGTTTCCGGGCACGCGCGGCCCGGGACAAATGTGGAGGGTTCGAAAGATGGCATTGGAAAGCGTGCATGCCTGTGACTGTTCGAATGGTTTCACGTATGTCGGAACAATCTCCGTGGGAAAAGTGTCTGGTGGCGTGGGCGCAACCCACGCGGCGGAAGAACTCGCCCTGTCCAATTACTTCGTGATTGCCACCAAGATGCTCGTCGACCATACGTGGGTGAAGGAGGCGGGCGAGGACAACAAGGAACATCTGAAATATGTGCCCATTTCGAACGTGGCCAGCTCGCTCTACTGCCGGCTGCGCGATCAGGGCACGCTGAACAAGAAGATGGTCAAGTTGCCGACCATCGTGGCAAATCACGAGCTGGATATCTGACCGCCAGCCACGGCAGGTCGACCGCAGCAGTGTGCCCCCCATCGCAAGTCGCGCCCCCCGAGCTCTGTTGGCGACTTGATCTGGGCCGGCCCGGGTCTATAGACGTGTGTACCTCTGGTGGTACTGTGCGAGAAATGTCACAAGGTCGGCTGGCACGGGAGAACGCTCATGCGGTTTCATCACGTGATCTGGGCGGTGCTGACCCTCTGGCTGTTCAGCGCTGCCTGCCTGCTCCACGCGACGGCTCAGCCCGCGGGTTCGTCGCAGTCTTCTGTGGTCACGAGCGATTCGTCGTCTGCCACAGAGCTCCCCTATTACGACCTGGGAGGTTTTCACTGCCGGGTGTCAACATCCGTGCCGCTGGCCCAGACGTGGTTCGATCGCGGTCTGGCGATGTGCTTCGCATTCAACCACGAAGAGGCGGTACGCTGCTTTGAACGCGCGCTGGCCGCCGATCCCGGGTTTCCAATGGCGCTGTGGGGAATGGCCTATGCCTGGGGACCCAACATCAACAACATGCAGATTGAACCCCAGCAGGTTGCGCAGGCCACCCTGGCCGTGCGGCTGGCGGAAATCCAGGCTGGTGCCGCGACCGCTCTGGAACGCCAGCTGATCGCCGCGCTGGCCACACGCTATGTAGTTCCAGTACCCGAGGACCGTGGACCACTCAACAACCGCTACGCCGATGCTATGCGAGAGGTGTATCGGCAGCATCCCGACGATGCGCTGGTGGCCACGTTGTTTGTCGAGTCGCTGATGAATCTGCGCCCGTGGCGACAATGGGGTCCGGACGGCACGCCTGCACCGGAGACGCCGGAGATTGTCGCGGTGCTCGAGCAAGCCTTGGAACGTTGGCCGGACCATCCGGGCTTGTGCCATCTGTACATCCATGCCATGGAGGCTTCACCGACCCCGGACAAGGCCTTGCCGGCGGCCAATCGCCTGCGCAGTGCCATGCCCGGCGCGGGACACCTGGTTCACATGCCATCCCACATCGATGTGCTTGTGGGGGACTACGGCCAGGTGATCACGACGAACCAGAAGGCGATCGTGGCGGACACGGAGTTCGTCAAACGCGAGGGGGCCCACAACTTCTACACCTACTACCGCGTGCATTGCTACCACTTCCTGGTTTATGGTGCCATGTTCGACGGGCAGAGCCAACTGGCGCTGCGTGCAGCACGTGAACTTGTGCAACAGGTACCGGAAGACATGTTGCGTACCCAAGCTGATACGCTCGATGCCTTCATGCCGATCGTCCTGCATGTGCTTGTTCGATTCGGTCGCTGGGAGGACATCCTGCAGGAGCCCGAACCGGCGTCGTACCTGCCCGTCAGCCGCTGCCTGTGGCACTACGCGCGCGCCCTGGCCTATGCGGCAACTGGTCGCGTCGCCGAAGCGGAAGCTGAACAAGTCGCCTTCCTGAATGTGCGTGAGACAGTGCCGCCTGCGAGCGCCCTGTTCCAGAACCCGTCGCGCGATATTCTGGGCGTGGCCGAGGCTATGATGGCGGGAGAGATTGCCTACCGGCGTGGCGAGTTTGACTTGGCGTTTGAGCAGTTGCGAGAGGCCGTCCGACGCGATGATGCCTTGAACTACGACGAGCCATGGGGATGGATGCAGCCGGCGCGACACGCATTGGGTGCGCTGCTGCTCGAACAAGGCCACGTCGACGAGGCGGCGGCCGTGTATCGGGCCGATTTGAAACGGCATCCACACAACGTCTGGGCGCTGCACGGTCTGGCTGAGTGCCTGGACCGGCACGGACACACAAGCATCGCCGCCGCCGTGCGGGCCGAGTTCGACAGATTTGCCACCCGCGCCGATGTGACCGTTGACCGCTCCTGCTACTGCCGACAGACGAGCGCCGTGCCACAGAAATAGTCGTGGTCGCGGATGTGCCGAGCTCG
>DAISIS010000633.1:0-3105 GCA_036821925.1 Pirellulaceae bacterium | reverse complement strand
GTCAACTGGGTCAGTTCGGCGATTTTCCGCTGGTGCTCGGCGTTGACCGTGTACAACTCCTCGTTGACCGAATGCAGCTCTTCGTTCGTACTCTGCAGCTCCTCGTTGGATGCGACCAGTTCCTCGTTCGTGGCCTGCAGTTCCTCATTGCTGGTCTCGAGCTCTTCGATGGTGGCCTGCAGGTTCTCTTTGGTGTAACGCAGTTCCACCTCCAGCGAATGCATCTGGTCGCGGGAGGCCTGTGCGACATCCACCGGCTCCACAGACTCGTCCGACTCGGTCGTGTGCGGCACCGATGCGAAGGACACCAGCAGGTAAGGGTTGCTCGAGTTCCGGGCCGCCACTGGCTGCACGCGGATCTTCAGTTCCTCCAGCCCCTTGGCCGTCTGCACCCGCAGGCCGGTGTAGGTGACCGGCGACAACTCCTTGGCCGCGCGCTGCAGCGCGCCCGCCAGGACCAGCTTCAGTTCGCGATCGAGCATGTCGAGCACGTCATGGGTCATCCGCCCGTCGCGGGGACTGAGGAAACGCCCCGCGCCGGCGAACGTATGGACGACGCGGCGGCGGTCGTCGAGCAACAGGCTGGGGGGGACATATTCCTCCAGCAGCGCGTCGTAGGCCCGCAGCAGTTCCATATCGGGCAGGCCGGTGCCCGCGGCCAGCACCGGGGGCGCGCTGGGACGCGGCTGCAGATACCCGGGGGACAACGGGAGCCGCAGGTCGGCGGGCAGACGTACGTCACGGCGCTTGCGGAAGATCTTCCAGTGCAGGTCCAACGCATCGAACTCGTCCGCGATCTCCCCCGCACTTTCACTGGGGCCCAGGAACATGATGCCTCCCGGCTTGAGCCCGAAGTGGAACAGCGAGAGCACCTTCTTCTGGGCCAGCGGCTCCAGGTAGATCAGCAGGTTGCGGCAGGTGATCAGGTCCAGTTTCGTGAACGGGGCGTCCTTGATCACGTTGTGCGGCGCAAAGACGATCAGCTTGCGCAGCTCCGGAGACACCTGGTAGTGGCCGCCGCGCCGCGCGAAATAGCGCTGCAGCCGCGCCGGGGACACGCGTGCCACGCCAGACTCCTCGTAGATCCCCGCACCGGCGAACTCCAGCGACGCCCGGTGGACGTCGGTCGCGAAGACCCGCAGGTTCCATCGCTTGTGGTGGACCGCCAGGGCCTCGTCCAGCAGAATCGCCAACGAATAGGCCTCTTCGCCGGTGGCACAGCCGGCCACCCACACACGCAGCTCGTCCTCCGGGTCGTGGCGGTCCAGCAGCGGGGGCAGCACATCCCGCGCCAGTCGCTCGAACGCCTCGGCGTCCCGGAAGAACTCGGTCACCCCGATCAGCAGGTCGCGGTACAGCGCGTTGACCTCGCCCGGGTCGTCACGCAGACGCTGCACGTACTCGTCCAGGTTGACCGACTGGTTGAGCTGCAACCGCCGCTCGATGCGCCGTGACACGGTGCTCTGCTTGTAGTGTGAGAAGTCGATCCCGCATTCTTCGCGCAACATGCGAAAGATGGCCTGCATGCCCTCTTCCGACGCGGCCGCGGCGCCGCCCCGCAGTGCCGCCTGGTGGCCAGGCGGCGCGAGACGGGCCAGGATCTCCCGGGGCATTGCCTCCGGCGGCAGCAGGCAGTCGGCCACCCCGGTGTCGAAGGCGCTCTTGGGCATCCCGTCGAACTTGGCGGTCAGCGGATCCTGGACGATGACCAGCCCACCCGCTTCGTGGACCGCACGAATTCCACGCGAGCCGTCACTCCCGGTCCCCGACAGGACGATGGCCACGGCCCGCTCCCGCACGTCCTGGGCCAGCGAGCGGAAGAACACGTCGATCGGCAGCGTCCACGACTGGGAGGGGTCCTTGTCCGTCAGCAGCAGGTGGCCGCCGGTGATGATCATCTCCTTCTTCGGCGGCAGCAGGTAGATCGCGTTCGCCTCGACCTGCATGCCGTCGGACACGCGATGGATCGGGATCGTCGTGTGCCGCGCCAGCAACTCGTCCATCAGGCTCTTGAAATCGGGTGACAGGTGCTGGACCACGATGAACGCCAGCCCGGTGTCGGGCGGCACATGGTCAAAGAACATCTCGAGCGCCTCGAGACCTCCGGCGGACGCGCCGATCCCGACCACCGCTTCCGGCCGCACCGCGCCCGGCCCGCTGCATGTCACCAAGTCCGACAGCCGATGCGATCCAACCGGTTCCATTGCCACCTCCTTCGGATCTCCTCCGTATTGTCGATCTCCAGACAGGAGTAAGCCCTCCTGTCGACCGGTGTGTCCTCAGCGGTTTTCGATGCTGTCTCCCCGGAAAAGAGCCCTGCTCGTTGGGAAAATTCTACCGTTTTCCGGCAGAAATCAAGATCGCGAGCTGGGCTGCCTCAGCGGTCTGCAAGGTGGCGTGCGGCAGTGCCCGGCGCGATCGGTCGATGGTGGCGGACGGCTAGCGATACTTCTGTTCGGTCAGCTCCAGCACCCGGTCAACCGTCTCGGCCGTAATGATCGCAGCGCCCGAATCCATGCTTCCGGGCACGATGCCGTAGCGCAGGTAGAGGGTCAGCTGGATGACGGGCAGGAACCCCTGGATGTACGGCTGCTGGTCGACGGTGCAGCGAATATGTTGGGCCTTGATCAGGCGCAGCGTCGTGGGGGACAAGTCGAAGCCCGCCGCCCAATACCCCTGGCCGGCGAAGGCTGTTTCGATCGCGCGCCCTGCGGCCTCCGTGTCCGCCTGGCCGGTGCTCAGTACGATTCGGATGTCCGGCTCTTTGCGCAGTTCGGCGGCGATGATCTCGGCCCCTGCGGCTGAGTCGTTGCCGGAGATGCAGACGGTCCACCGCACGTTCTTCGCCTGCAGCACGTCCTGCAGCCCCCGCAGACGATCTTCCAGCGAGGAGACGCCTTCGTCGTGCATGGTCATCAGCACGTGAGCGCCGTCGGGGATATCGGCCGCCACATGTTCGGCCAGCGCCCGCCCCGCTTCATACAGCCGCTGGCTCACGCCGCTGAGTCGTGCGTTGGGGGTGGCGTGGTCATCGGTATTGAAGCCGACGACCGGTATGCCCGCCTGCACGGCCTCGTCTACCACCGCATCGAACGCTTCTGGATC
>DAISIS010000632.1:0-3113 GCA_036821925.1 Pirellulaceae bacterium | reverse complement strand
GGGGAGTGAAACACCGTTCTCGCATGAGATTCCCTCGCGTAACCAGGACGTGTGACGGGGGTGCGGCAGCACCGGCGAGCAACCGGTACCGCACTCTACACGTATTCCCATTCTTTCAGCCACAGGTAGTCGGCGGGCAGCCGATCGCGGACTTCCTGGGAGATCTGCTCCACGTCGGCCTGCTCCGCATCGTCCAGCGTCCGTGGTTCGCGGATGGCGGCCACGACGTTGTCGACCTGATGCGCGCTGACCAGACCCGGAATGGGGGCGGTAATGGCGGGATTGCCGAGGATCTTGCGGATGGCGAGCCGCGCGCGGCGATCGTCTTGCTCCACATGCGGGCCGTCGGGCGATCCGTCGCCGACAAACAGCGAGTTGCTGGCAAACGGCTTGATCGCCAGGACGCCCACGTCGTGCTTGCGCAGCGTATCGAGCAAGCTGTTCTCGGCTGCCTGCTTCGAGACGACGGAGTAGGGCATGCAGAGCATCTCCAGTTCATCCGCATAGGTCTCAATCAACTTGCGGGCCCACTTGGCGTCGTGCGTCGAGAAGCCGGTATGCCGGCACAGCCCCTTCTGCTTGGCGATGCGCAGCGCCTCAATCATCGCGTCCACATCGGCCTGGCTGTGGTCGCTGCCGCGTTCGTACGCCATGAGCCGCCACACGTCGGCATACTCCAGGCCACAGCGCTTCAGGCCCGCTTCAAACAGCTCCACCAGCCGCGGCGCGGTGCAGTTGGGCGGCTCCCGCAGCTCGCTGGCCGGATGCGAATAGCACAGGTACATCGCGTCGCGCCGCCCGCGGAGCACGCGGCAGTACGTCTCGGGCTCGGCATTGCCCGCGAAGTCGATGCAGTTGATCCCGGCGGCGATGCAGCGGTCGACCACTTCACTGCGGTTCTTCATGAACGCCGCCAGATCCTCCTGCTTGTCAGGACCCTCGTAGGGATTGATCTCGCCCGCCGTGCCGAGCACCTTGTCAATCCGCTTCCAGTGGCCACCCAGACAGACCGCCGATACCCACAGCCCGGTCCTGCCCAGTCGGCGATATTCCATCTGCTCGTTGTAGCTGCGGGTGCTCTTCACTTCGTCCGGGATCGTGTCCATCCCCAGGCTGCTGGTCGCCCGCCAGCCGACCGACGCGGCGGTCGCCGCCACCACACTCGTCTTGACAAAACCCCGCCGTGTAACGCGCGCATCCACCATCGAGTCTCTCCCTCGCTGCAAAATGCCTGACTCCGGGAACCACCGACCTGCGGCCCGTGCACTGGCCCTAATTATGGGCCGCCGCCGCCGGTACGGTCAAGGAAGCCGGCCAGCAAATCGTGGGTGCCAAGGGGGACGCAGGTTGCCGCCCGCAACGCAGGGAGAGGCGCCGACAGCGGCCCTCGGTCGCAGACCAGCCGTGTCGGGCCCGGCAAAGCACACCGCGCCAAACTCCTTCTGCTCTCTCCTTCCCTCTGACTCCGTGCTATGATGACGGCTGGCAGCTCTCCGATCGTTGGATCCCGGGAACAGCGTAATGATGGCGTATCGCATCGTCTGGTTGGTGGTTCTGGCAATCGTGTGGTCAGGGACGGCCGTGGCACAGGACACCATCCGCGACTCCGTAGTCAAAATTCACTCCCAGCAGAGAATCCCCGATTTCGTGCGTCCCTGGGTAAAAAGCAACCCGCGTGACGTCTCGGGATCGGGGGCCATCATTGAGGGCAAGCGGATTCTCACCAACGCCCACGTCGTCCTCTATGCCAGCCGGGTGCTGGTCCAGCCCGCTCAGTCGACCGAGCGGATTCCCGCCACGGTCGAGGCCATTGCACCGGGCATTGACCTGGCCATCCTGAAGCTCAACGACGAGGCGATTTTCGACAAACGCCCGCCACTCCCCCTCGATGACGAACTCCCCAAGATCAAGAACACCGTCAACACGTACGGCTATCCTGAGGGGGGCGATCAGCTCTCGGTGACGGAAGGCATCATCTCGCGCGTCGAATATGTCTCGTATGCGGAGACCGAGATCGGCATGCGGATCCAGGTGGATGCCCCGGTGAATCGGGGCAACAGCGGCGGCCCCGCCATCGCCAACGGCAAGATCGTCGGACTGGTGTTCAGCATGATTCCGAGCGCGAACAACATTGGCTATCTGATTCCCGCGGACGAGATCCGGATGTTTCTCGACGACGTGGCGGACGGCACGTATCAGGGTAAGCCCAAACTGCTCGACAACATGCAGACGGTGGAAAACAAGGCGCTGCGGGACAGACTGGGCCTGGATGCCAATACCGGCGGCCTGATGATCACTCGCCCTGTGTGTCCCGACGAATCGTATCCCTTGAAGGAATGGGATGTGATCACCCGCATCGGAGATCAGGCAATTGACAATCAGGGGGATATCCCGGTAGGCAACGAGCTGCGTCTGTCATTCCGGTACCTGATTCCCAAGCTGGTCAAGGACGGCCAGATCGATCTGACGATCTGGCGCAGCGGCCAGTCGCTGGCAGTCCAGGTCCCGGTGAAGTACTCCAACGAGCTGCTGATCCCCCACCTGTCGGGCAGCTACCCGCCGTACTTCATCTGCGGCCCGCTGGTATTCACCCCGGCATCCCAGGAACTCGTCGCCGGACTCCGCGGCCAGGCGCAGGCCAGTGCCTTGCTGGGCATGCGTCAGAATCCGCTACTCAGCCGCTGGTTCGACCGGGTGAGTTTTCCGGACGAACAGCTGGTGGTGCTCGGCCCCCAATCGATCCCCAGCCCGCTGCTGGAAGGTTACGACAACCAGATCTTTGCCGTCGTGACCCACGTGGACGACGTGGAGATCAAGAACTTGGCGCACCTGGTGGAGACGGTCCGGAAGGCAGCCGGCAAGTTCCTTACGTTCAAGCTGGGCGGCGCCTACGAGACCATGGTGTTCGACCGGCAGGAACTGCTGGACGCGACGCAGGGGATCCTCGAAGACGAATCGATCCGTTTCCAGGCCTCAGACGACCTGCTGAAAATCTGGGAGAGCGGAGAATAGACAGCAGAGTGGGTGTGGAGATCAACAGCCACAATGGACGAAGACGATCCGGTGACGCGGTGGATCGAGGGCCTCAAGGCGGGGGATGAAGCCGCAGTGGC
>DAISIS010000631.1:0-3124 GCA_036821925.1 Pirellulaceae bacterium | reverse complement strand
CGATGACCTGGTGCGCGAGCTGGAAAAACAGGGCATGAAGGTCGCGCGCCGCACCGTCACCAAGTACCGCCAGAAGATGGATATCCCCAGCTCCCGCCAGCGGCGCGACTGGTCCCAGCGCAGCTAGACCGCCTCGATGAACAGCCCGCGACGGCGGCGTTCCGCGCGGCGCGCGTCGTCAATCAGCTGCGCCACGTGCGTCACCCGGTCGATGCCCTCCAGATACAGCTCCGCGTGCGACGTATCGCTGGACATGATCTTGATCGTCCCCACTCCGATCATGCGCTGCAGAAGCCCCTGCGAATAGGCGACATCGTCCACGTCGATCACTTCGATGCGGTCCGTCGTCCGGCGAAACAACCCCTGCTGGTGGACAAACCGCTGCGACGTCAGTCGGTAGTGGGTACTGAGCCTGCGGTACATCGCGTAGAGCCCCGTCGCGCCGAAGCACAGGGCGGCGGTCAGCAGTCCGAGGAACAGCCCCCGCTGCAGATCGGACCGCCCCCCGACAGCCGCCACGACCACCGTCAGGACCGCCGCGCCCATCCAGCCACCCAGCATCGCTTTGGGGCTGTAACTCCCCTCCCACAACACCTGCTCCGCATCATCCGGCGACGCGGAGGCGAGCGCCCCCACCGGGGGCTCGGTCAACAGGCGCGGCGCGGCGAGCGCCTGGCCACACTGGTGACAGTAGGCAGCAGCCGGCAGTACGGCAGCCCCGCAGGCAGGACACGATGCATTCATGGGTGTGGCGTCCCCCAGGTTAAGGTGGTAAGGGGTGGGCACAGCGTCATTATAGCTACCTTCGTCCCCAGCGGTCCGCTGTTTCCCCCAGAGACCCAGAGACCGGTTTCCCCCAGAGACCTGTTCCGGGCCGCCGGGCATCGGGTATAGTGATGGAACCCGCCCGCAGACTGGTCGGAGCGGTATGTCATGGAAATTTCACCTGCATGCGATGCCCATTCTGTCGGGAAGACAATGACCGAGTGATCGACTCCCGGGTGGTGGAGGACGGTTTCTCCATTCGCCGCCGGCGTCATTGTCTGAACTGTGGCCGGCGCTACAGCACGTATGAGCGGGCGGAGGAGATGGCCGTCAAGGTGGTCAAGAAGGACGGCTGCCGCGAGCCGTTTCGCCGGGAGAAGATCCGGCAGGGATTGGCCCGCGCCTGCTGGAAACGCCCCATCCGCGACGAGCAGATCGATCAGCTCGTGGCGGAGATCGAGAGCGCCGTCTACGCGGATTGCGAGTCGGAGATCGATTCCCGCACCCTGGGCGAGCTGGTGATGGAGCACCTGAAGGGTTTCGACCAGGTCGCCTACGTGCGGTTTGCCAGCGTCTATCGGGAGTTCAAGGACGTGAACGATTTCGTCGACGAGTTGCAGCCCATTCTGAAGGACCGCGAGACGCGGCCACGCGATGCGGGCCCGGCCGCCCGTTGACCGCGCGACCCCCAGGCCCGGTCAGAACGCGCGATTGACCACAAACGCAGCCATCCGCTGCAACGCATCCTTGGCCGGACTGGCCGGCAGCGGCGTCAGCTGCGCTTGCGCCTGGCTGGCAAACGTAGCGGCCGTTTCCCGGGTGTAGTCGAGCGTTCCCAGCCGCTCGAAAGTCGCGCGGAGCGTCGCCGCCGAATCGCGCACCTGGCCGTGGACGGCGGCCAGGATCGTCTCCCGCTGCGCTTCATCGGCGACCTGCAGCGCGCGGATGAGCGGCAGCGTCGGCTTCTGCTTCTCCAGGTCGGTGCCCAGCGACTTGCCGACAGTGGCCTCTTCCCCCACGACATCCAACAGATCGTCGGCAATCTGGAAGGAGAGCCCCAGGTTGCGGCCGAACAGCGTCAGACGCTCGACCAGCGACGCGTCAGCGCCCGCGAAGTGCGCCCCCAGCTGGCAACAACACGCACACAAGGCGGCCGTCTTGGCTTCCAGAATCTCGAAGTAGGTCGCTTCGTCCAGGGTGAAATCCGCACAGCTGCCCTTCTGCCGGATCTCGCCTTCGCACACCACGTTCGTCGCTCGACCGATCAGCTGACACGCCAACGTCGAATCCAGCGTGCTGGCCAGGTAGAACGCATGGCTGAACAGGAAATCGCCCAGCAGCACGCTGGCTTCGGTATCCCACCGCGCATTGACTGTAGCCAGATGGCGACGCACGCTCGCCGCATCCAGCACGTCGTCGTGCACCAGCGTGGCCGTGTGCACCATCTCCACGACGGCCGCCAGGGTCAGATGCGCGGGGGTGACCCGGCCGCAGGCCTGGGCTGCCAGCAGCAGCAGGGCGGGACGCAGCCGCTTGCCACCCAACAGACAACCGTACCGCACCAGCTCGTCCACATAGGGAAAACGACTGCGCATCTCCCGCTGCAGGATGCCCTCCGCCTGCTCCAGGTGCTCCGCCACCGGCGCATACAGCCGGGCCAGCGGTTCAATGCGGGCATGCTGCGCTTCAACAATCCGACTCACTATCCGGTCCCTCTTGCGCCAGGTTCACCTTGTCCCCTCCCGCCGCTGGGCAGTCAACGCTCGAAGTGGCCACTTCGCCCGCCCGACTTCTCCTCCAGTTGGATCGCCCCTAACACCATCCGCCGATCCACCCCCTTGCACATGTCGTAGATCGTCAACAGCGTCACGCTCACAGCCGTCAACGCCTCCATCTCCACCCCCGTCCGGGCCGTCACCTGCACACGCGACTCCACCTTCACCGTGCTCTCGTCCGGAAACGAGAACGCGACGGTCACCGACTCCACGGGCACCGGGTGGCAGAGCGGGATCAGTTCTCCCGTCCGCTTGGCTGCCATGATGCCCGCCAGGCGAGCCACCTCCAGCACATCCCCCTTTGCCACGCGGCGGTCCCGGATCAGCTGCAACACGGCCGGGAGCATACGGATACAGCCTGACGCCCGGGCGACACGGAGCGTCGCGACCTTGCCGCTGACGTCCACCATTCGGCTGCCGCCCTGGTCGTCAAAATGGGACAGTCCGCTCACTCCGTGCGTCTCCTCCTGCAAGTGCAGTGTGCCGACGAGTTTAGCAGGTCCGGTGTGGCAGTCCAGGAGGCGACGCCCCAGCAGCGTGCCGCCCGGACAACCAACCAACCGCAATCGACCGGTGGCAGTAAC
>DAISIS010000630.1:0-3127 GCA_036821925.1 Pirellulaceae bacterium | reverse complement strand
GCACACAACTGGCTCCACCTCGAAGACGATTTTCTCTCAGTCAACATTTTCCAAGTCTCTCACATCGCCACCTCGACACACGTGTGTCCCGGTAAAAAACTCGACGAAAACTTATTCGTCGTGTGTCTCGTCGACGCGCGCATTCCCCGCAGCGCGTTGCTGCGCATGTTGTTGACCGCCGACGACGGAGGTTTATTGCACAATCCGTATGTGCGGGTCTTTCGTTGTGCGGCGTATGTGTTGGAACCTCTGCCGTCGAAGGCCAGTGTGAAGGAGTAGGGGCCGTCAGGGCGGCGAAGAAGTTCGGTTTCAGCAGAACCCGCTACTTTCAGATACGGAAGCTCTTCCTCACGCAAGGGTCGGACGGCCTGCGGAGTCACAAGACAGGCCCTAAGACCAATTACCGGCGTACGGACGAATTGGTACGACAGGTCATTCGTCACCGGTTTCTCGATCCGGAAGCGACACCTGAAGTCATCGCTCAGAAGCTGCGGCAATGCAACTTCGTGATCAGCACGCGGAGCGTGGAACGAGTGATCGCCCAGTACGGGCTGCAAAAAAAAACTCCATCAGTGCCGGCCCGGGGCGAAGCCGAAACAGGTCGAGGCGCAGATCACCAGCACCGTGGCGCGTCGCGTGGACGCCGATCCGGCCAGCATCGAGCGCGGCGTGCGGCAACGGCTCGCCGATAAGATCAACGACAACATGGTCGGATTGTGGCTGCTGGTTCCGGAACACCTGCGGCTGGGGACGTGGGATCTGTTATGCGGCTGGACGCGACAGGGAGGCGACTGTCTTGAGCCCCGGATGGCACTGCAGTTGATCCATGAGGCTGCTCTGTGCACAACGGGAATTCGGGAAGGGCGATCGCTGGCGTTGCGAGGGTTCGAGATTCTCAACGGGCTGCCTTTCTTGGCCCATGATAAAGCGGTCCATCTCCTGCTCAACGGGCACACGGTTGCAGAGTGGGCGCGGGCTGGAATTTGCCGTCGATTTCGGGCGGGCGGTAGCCCGCGCTACCTGAGTGTCCTTCGTTGATTATCCTTGCTGCGTCTGTTTGCGCAGGCTCCTTCGCCGGTGTCCTTCAGGCCCAGAGCAATTCTGCTCAGTCTCCTTCCCCGTTTCCTTCGCCTCGCTACAGCCTGCCTTGTCGTAACATCTTGTCTGTTCCGCCGCATTTTTCTTCTGACGTCCGCGCAAGGCGGTTCGTCGGCTGTCGTCGGATTGGGGGCGCAGAGGGACAATGGAGCCAAGGCAAAGTGCCCGAGGAGGATAACAGAGATCCTCCTCGGGCTGTCCAAGGGAGTCATCACCTCCCGTGGGACAGAGTCAGCATACCAACGAAAGCGATGTGCCCGCCAGGGGCCGGCGGCTGGGATGGCGGACTTGTCTCCGCAAAGGTTGCACACGGAGATTTCGGGCCCGGCGTCACAACCAACGGTACTGTCGAGAGCCTGAATGTCTGGCGGAATTGCGACGTTGGCAGGCGGCCAAGCGGCAGCACAAGCGTCGCGCTGGTATTGAAGGACGCCAGCAGCATGCCGAGGCTGAGCGGCAGCGTCGCAAACGCAAGGCCTCCGCGGTAGCGGTGCCGCAGGAAGAGCAACGCCGGGCAACCACCGCTGAGCCTGCGCGTGGTCACGCAGCAAACGGCCATCCACGGATTTCTTGTGCTCGGCCGGGATGTTATCAGGGCGTGCGTGAATCTCCGGGTGCGCCCGCCTCGTACTGCGGCGACGACTGTCGGGCAGCCGTGAATCGCGTGCGCGACCGCGAGCGCAAGTGGTTGCTGCGCAATCGTCCCGCGGGCCGCTTCAAGCGTTTTCTCCAATACCAGGCCGCGCGTGAGCGACGTGACCGCGGAGGCCCCTTTCGCCGCGGCTCCGCCGCGACAACTCCTGGGATGCTGCTTGCGCCTTTGCCGTCTGCGGTCGTACATTCTCGGTGTTCCGGCGGTGCGCAGCTAAACTCCCGAGATTCTCGAAAGGTGGACCGCCATGATTCAGAAGCAAGTCCTGGTTCCCGGCCGCGTGCGCCGCCCGCCGGCGGATGGCTGGTCGTGGATTGATCGGCGTTTTCTGGGGGAGCACGCCTCGCGTTTGTCGCACGAGGCGATCGTGTTGTATTTCTTTCTGGCCGCGGTGAGTGACAAGGACGGCTTGTCGTTTTACGGCGACGCCTCGATCGCCGTGCGCCTGCGGATGGGCGAAGCGGGGATGGTCGCGGCGCGGGACGAGTTGGTGGCGGCGGACCTGGTGGCGTACCGCGCGCCCTTGGCGCAGGTGCTCTCCTTGCCCGCCGCCAGACTCCAGCGACGCGGCAGCGGCTTGGCCACCTTCGGCGAGATCCTCCGCAGCCTGGCCGATCCCTCTTCCCCTGTTGCGGAACGGAGGTCGTCATGAGAGTCGCCCATTGGGCGGAAATCCGCCGTTTGCACGAGATCGAAGGTCTTTCGGCGCGGGTGATCGCCCGCCGTTTGCACTGCTGTACCAAGACCGTCGCTAAGGCTTTGGCGCTGTCAGCGCCCCCAGTAGGAGCGCAGGCCAAGGAAAGCATCCTCGATCCTTACCACGCCCGGATCGATGCCTTGCTGGCCAAGTATCCCGACCTCAGCGCGGTACGGGTTCTGGAGGAGATTTCCCGCGGAGAAGACGCCTACCGTGGCAGCGTCTATCCCGTACGGCGTTACCTGCATCAGGCCCGGCCCATGCGGGGACGGGTGTATCAGGAGGTGCTTTACGAGCCAGGCGAGGCGATGCAGGTGGATTGGGGCGACTGCGGGCGGGTGACGGTCGGCCAAACGCCGCGGCGGGTTTCGGTCTTCGTGGCCGTGCTCTGCTACAGTCGGCTGTGCTATATCGAGTTCAGCCTCTGTCAACGCAAGGCGGAGTTCTACCGGGCGTTGGCCCACGCCCTGGAGTTCTTCCAGGGCAGTCCGCGCAAGATCATCTTCGACAACCTCAAGGCGGCGGTCACGAGCGGTTCGGGCCGCAGCGCCTGTCTGCATCCGGAGTTCCTGGCCCTGTGCGGCCACTTCTGTCTGGAGCCGATCGCCTGCACGGCACGGGACCCGGAGTCGAAAGGGATCGTCGAGGGAGGCGTGCGGTACGTGAAACACAATGCCCTG
>DAISIS010000629.1:0-3147 GCA_036821925.1 Pirellulaceae bacterium | reverse complement strand
ATGTGTTCCACCCACTCCTGTGTTTCCGGCAGGTAGCCGCGTTCGCCGGTACGCAGCCCCCACGTCTCATTGAAATTGACCCAGGAGAAGATGGCCGGATGGTTGTAGTCGCGCTCGAGCATCCCGCGCAGCGCGAACTCGGTCTCCTGCCGCATCGCCGCGTCCGGGGGCCCCCAGCTGTTGGGCACATCGGCCATGATCAGCACCCCCAGCCGATCGGCCCAGTACAGTTTGCGCGGCACTTCCACCTTGATGTGGATCCGCTGGCCGTTCAGGCCGATCTGCCGTGTCCGCAGGATCTCGTCCCGCATGAACGCGTCGCTCGGGAACGTGTAGTAACCTTCCGGATGGTACGCCTGGTCCAGTGTCAGCTGGAGGTAGACCGGTTTGTCGTTGAGCAGGACGTAGGCGTGGTCGGTCCCCGGGAGCTTGCCCGCGCTGATCTTCCGCATCCCGAAATACGTGGCGACTTCGTCCACGCCGTCCGGGCCCTCGAGCACCGCCGTGACTTCGTACAGGTACGGATCCTCGAGCGACCAGCGCCGCACCTGTTCCAGCGGTACGATCAGCTGCACGCTGTCCGTGCCCTGCTTCACGGTGGCCGTCACCTCGGACGGGACGCGATCTTCCGGCTTGAACCGCACGTGCACCGGCATGTCCTGCGGCACCACCTGGTTGGTCCGCACCGCGACAACCACCCGGCTGGCATCCAGATCCGGCGTGAAATGCACCGTCTGCAACGCCACGGCGGGACGCCGCTCCAGGTACACCGTCTGCCAGACGCCGGCCGCGCGCCCGTAGCCCTGCTTGCCCTCCAGCTTGAACGGGTGCGGGGTATCGTCGACGCGGAGCACCAGCTGCTGTGCGGTCCCGAACTGCACGTAGGGGGTCAGGTCGAACGCGAACGGCGTGTACCCTCCCTGATGCTGACCCAGCTGCTTGCCGTCCAGCCATGCGGTCGTGTGCCAATCGCTCGCGCCGACCACCAGGTGGACGCTCTGTCCCTGCCAGGAGGCTGGCACTGTGATCGAGCGGCGGTACCAGCCGATGTCCGCCCGATCCGCCACGCCCGAGCGCTGGGAACCCCAGGGAAACGGCACGGTGATGGTCTGCGAGAACGGGTCGGATGCGGCGAACCACTTCCGGTCCACCCCCGTGTTGTCGAGGTCGAATTCGAACTGCCAAGGGCCGTTGAGATTCAGCCACTCCGGACGCTGGAAGTCGGGACGCGGGTGTTCGGGCAGCGGGATGGCCGGTGCTGCGGGTGGCTCCACAGCCTGGACGGCGCCGGTCCAGACTGCCGCGATGCAGACGAACGATGCCAGATGCCAACGGTTCATGAGGGTGCCTTTCTTGCGGTGTCTTCCGCTCTGTGTCTTCCGGTCTGTGGGGGGCGGATGGCAGTGCCGTACCCCGCAGCTCTTGATGCTAGGCAGACGCCGCCGGGCAGGGCAAGCAGGCAAGCGCCGAAATGCGGCGGGAGGCCGTCGGGGCGCCCGGGCGCGGCGCACCTGCTTGCATCGCGACGGGCGGTGATGGACAATTCAGTTCCACAGTGTGCGGAGGCGCTGGCCTCCGGCAGTTGGCCTCCCGCCTGAACCATCCCGCGTCACCCACCAACATCTTCACACGGAGTATTACCCCTATGACACGCAACGTTGACCGTCGCCGGTTCCTGCAGACGACCGGAGCTCTGGCCGCCGGGGCGGCATGGGCGGGGCTGTTCCCGCACCCGTGCTGCGCGGCAGGCGAAATCAAGTTGAGCACGCCCAGTGCCGAGCGCCTGGGCTGGCGGGTCGGCATCCAGATCTACACGTTCCGCAGCATCTCGTTCTATGAAGCGCTCCCCAAAATCGCCGCGCTGGGCGTGCGGCACGTCGAGCCAGGGTTCTTCCTGAAGCTGGACAGTCAGCGTCCGGATTTGACGACCAGCGAGCAGCTGGCCCCGGCGCTGCGCAAAGAGATGAAACAGCGGATGGCCGATCTGGGGATCGACATGCCCAACTACTACGCCGACTTGACGACCGATCGCGACGCCGCGGTCCGCGTCTTTGAGTTTGCGAAAGAGATGGGGACCGAGACGATCGTCGCGGAGCCGGCCCCCGAAGCGCTGGATATCGCCGAGCAGCTGTGTGGCGAGTACGCGATCAATCTGGGCATCCACAACCACCCGAAGACCCCCAACTACCGCTACTGGGATCCGGCGAATGTGGCGGCCGTCTGCGCTGGGCGCAGCCAGCGGATCGGGGCCTGCTGCGATACCGGCCACTGGGTCCGTTCGGGGCTCAAGCCGATCGAGTGCCTGCAGAAGATGGAAGGCCGGATCGTCACGTTCCACCTCAAGGACGTGGGGGAATGGGGCAAACCCGAGGCGCGCGATGTGCCCCTGGGTCAGGGGAAGGCCGACTACACGGCTGTGCTGAAGGAGCTCAAACGTCAGGGGTTCCAGGGGGTGATGACGCTCGAATACGAGCACGAGTCACCGCAACTGGTGGAAGAGGTGGCGCAGTGTCTGGAGTTTGTCGAGAAGACTGCCGCGCAGTTGGGCTGAGTCGCATCTTTGGCCGAGGAGAGAGAATCATGATCAACCGATCCACGAGCATATCCCGCCGCGAACTGCTCCAGTGTGCGGCGGCCGGTGCGGTGGCCGCAGGGCTGCCCAGCGTGTCGACCTGGGCCCAGGCTGCGCAGGCGGCCAAGCCCGGCATCGCGCTGCAGCTGTACTCCGTTCGCGACGACTGTGCAAAGGACTTCGATCGGACGCTGGAAGCAGTGGCCAAGATGGGGTTCGAGGCGGTGGAATTCGCCGGCTACCATTCGTATGGCGACAATCCCCAGGGGCTGCGCAAGCGGCTGGACGATCTCGGGCTGAAAGTGGCCGGCACGCACATCGGCACCGACAGGCTTGTCGGCGACGCGCTGTCGAAAACGGTCGCGTTCCACCAGGTCATCGGGTGCCAGTACCTGATCGTGCCGGGCGACGGGCGCTTCACCGATCCCGAAAAGAGCAAGGAACTGGCCGAGATCTTCAACGAGGCGGCCCGCCGGCTCAAGCCGCAGGGCATGTACACCGGCTACCACAATCATACGCACGAATTCCACAAGGACGGCGACAAGACCTACTGGGAACTGTTCGCCGAGCGAACC
>DAISIS010000628.1:0-3147 GCA_036821925.1 Pirellulaceae bacterium | reverse complement strand
GGTCTGCGGTGCGTGGTGGAGTATCCGATCAAGACGATGAACATCGGCCACGACCAGGGGCTCTGGCAGGTGGACACGGGACCGATTGCGCTGCCCGACCTGACGCAGCGGTACGACCCGCCGGTGGACAGTGTCCGCCTGGCCTATGCCGTCTTCAACGCGCCGCATTTCTGCGACTTCGTCGTGGAACAGCCCACGCCGATCGTGCGTGACGGGCATGAAGTCTGCCACGTGTTTCATTATTCCAAACCTGTCAGCATGCCTGCCCGCAACCGCGTGCTGGCAGTACAATAACCATCGAACAAAACCCTAAGCGGGCAGCAGCTCTGCCAGGAAAGGACGGTCGCAGGATGGCACAATCGGTCAGCATCATGCCCTGTCTGGATATGCGCAACGGCCGCGTGGTCAAAGGGGTCCACTTCGTGGATATTCGCGATGCGGGTGACCCGGTCGCCTGCGCTCAGGCGTACTGCCAGGCAGGGGCCGACGAACTGGCGCTGTTGGACATCACGGCGACGGTCGAAGGGCGGCGCACGTTGCTGGATGTGGTCAAACGCGTCGCGGAGGCCACGACGGTGCCGTTCACGGTCGGGGGCGGAATTGCGGATGTGGCCTCGGCCGCGGCCGTGCTGGAGGCCGGGGCCGACAAGATCTCGACCAGCAGTGCGGCCTTTCGCCGGCCGGAAGTCATCGCGTCGATGGTGCGGGAGTTCGGGCCGGAGAAGGTGACAGTGGCGATCGACGTCGATCGCAACGCGGCCCTGCCGTCGGGCTACGAGGTGTACATCGACGGCGGACGCACCGCGACCGGCAAGGACGCGGTCGAGTGGGCGCGGCAGGTCGATGCCTACGGCGTGCCGGTGATTCTGCCCACCAGCAAGGCTGGCGACGGTGCGCGCACCGGGTACGATCTGCCGGTGATTCGCGCGATGCAGCAGAGCACGTCGGCCCGCATCGTCGCGTCGGGCGGGGCCGGGGCGCTGGAGCATTTCTATGACGCGGTGGAAGCCGGCGCCTCGATCCTCCTGGCGGCGTCCGTGTTCCACTTCCATCTGATCGATATCCCGCAACTGAAGGACTACCTGCGCGGCCGCGGTGTGCACGTGTGCAGCGGGCCGGACGCGGGTTGAGGTGGCGGGGGGCATCCATTTCTTCTTTCTGACGGGAGCAATCACCATGCACGCAGGTCACCAGGCAACAGGTTCCCAGCCGGCGGCGGACAAGTGTCCGCGTCGCGCCTTTCTCGCACGCGCCGTGTCGGCCGCGGGGGCCGCGTGTCTTGCGCCCCGCCTGCTGGCCGCGGCCAGCACGCCGCAGGTCCGCACGGCCGCCGATCTGGTGCCGCTGGGCGACACCGGGCTGCAGATCAGCCGCATCGGGTTCGGCACGGGCAGTGTGGGAGGATCCGTGCAGCGGGCGCTCGGCCAGGGAGCGTTCAACGATCTGATCCGCTACGGGTTTGAACGCGGGATCACCTACATCGACGCGGCGCAGACCTACGCCACGTTCGAGTGGATTGCCGGCGCGATACAAGGGCTGCCGCGCGAGAAACTGTTCCTGCAGTCGAAGATCCCGGGGCAACCGGAGGACGTGTTGCAGGCCATCGATCACCACCGCCAGGTGTTCGGCACGGACTACATCGACAGCCTGCTGATCCACTGCATGGTCCGGGACGGGTGGACCGACGCCATGCGGCGAGTGATGGACGGTTTTGAGGAGGCCAAGCGGCGGCAGTGGATCCGGGTCCAAGGCGTCTCCTGCCACAGTCTCCCGGCACTCCGCACGGCCGTGGCGTCCGATTGGCCCGACGTGCATCTGGTGCGCGTCAACCCGCAGGGCAAACAGATTGACGGTCCGGAGGAAGCGTCGGACAAGCCGGGCCACGACATTGCGCCGGTGGTCGAGCAGTTGCAGTTGATGCGGGCCAAGGGGCGGGGGGTGATCGGCATGAAGCTCATTGGCGAAGGCGCGTTCGTCGATCCGGAGGACCGCCAGCGGTCGCTGCAGTTCGCCATGTCGCACAACGCAATCAACTCGGTCGTCATCGGGTTCAAGAGCCGGCAGGAGATCGACGAGGCCATGCAGCGCGTCGACCGCGCCTTGGCCTCGCCGTAACGCGCTGTCCACCCCCGGCTGTGGCGCCGGCCGGACACGGGCAACGCCGCGGGCGCGGTCAGCTGCGACGCGGCTGGCGAAACGCTTCGCGATCCGCATCCTGGATCGGCTGGACGCCCCGGATGCGGGCCTTGGGCGCCAGGCCGTCCATCCGCACTGGGTCCGTCAGCTGATCGGTGGCGATGTTGCCGGCTTCGTCACGCACCTCCAGCTGCAGATAGACGGCGGCCGGAATCTGGGCGTCGGCCGGCCAGGCGAACTCGCCGGTGTTGGGCAGCGCCGACGCGATGACGGTCCACGGCCCGGCCGGGTTTTCGGCGAATTTCAGGGTCACGGGGCGGGGGTCCAGATAGGCATCGCTGGCCTCCCAGCGGATCAACAGCTGGCCGGCCTGGGCGCCTTCGCCGTACACGGCGCCGGTCAGTCGGGCCGCGGGCCGCTGGGTGTCCACGCCAATGTAGATGTCGGCCAGATCGCCGGTCCGCGGCTTGCGCCCGGCCAGGCCGTTGCGTCCGACGACGACAACGTGGAACCCGAAGATGCCTTGGTCGTCGACCACGACGTCAAACGGACTCTGCAGGTCGTCATCAGTGCCCCACATCCGCCACGTCTGGCCTCCGTCAGGGGTCGCCCACAACTGCACTTCAGCGACCCCGGCCGGCCCCACGGCGTCGACGTCGTAGGCCAGCTGGAACCGCGTCGCGCTGGTCATCTGCGGGCGTTCGCCTGGAGGCAGGATCGCGCTGGCCGCGCCCGGCGCGGCAGCGCCGGGCGGCGCCGCCGAGGTGAGCGGCAGCAGGCCGGTGCCGGACGGTGCGGCAGGTGGTGTGCCTCCGGCGGACGGCGTGGCGGGTGCCGGCGTTGCCGCCGGATCGGGCCCCGTCGGCAGAGCGGGCGGTGGATCGAGTGCCGGCGTGGTGGCCGGCGCGGTTGGCATCGCCGGCGCGCTGGAGGGGCCCGCTGCGCCCAACGCGGGCTCGGCGTGCGGCGAAGCGGACTGGCTCGGTGGCGGGGTGGCGGCCGGCGGCGGGG
>DAISIS010000627.1:0-3159 GCA_036821925.1 Pirellulaceae bacterium | reverse complement strand
ATGGACGGTTGTGGCAGGTGCCGCGGATCAGACCGGCACGTCAATCGTCATTCGTCCTTAGACATTCCCTCGTGCTTCCGTCATCCGTCATTCGTCCTTCCCCCGGCCTCCCGCTAAAACTGGTGCCCTTTGCCCGGCCCGTGCTGGGTCTGGGTGAGGATTTCGGGGCCGTCTTCGGTCATGAGGAGTGTGTGTTCGAACTGGGCCGACAATTCGCCGTCCCGCGTGCGCACGGTCCAGCCGTCTTGTTTGTCGAGTGCTGTATACCGTTTTCCCACGTTGATCATGGGCTCGACGGTAAAGCACACGCCGGGGTACAGCCGTTCCTGGCGCGACTGGCGGGTGGGGTAGTGTGGGATCGACGGTTCCTGGTGAAAACGCCGTCCGAGTCCGTGGCCGACGTATTCACGCACGACGGAGAACCCGCGCTGCTCGGCGATAGCGACGATCGCATCGCCCATGGCCGAGATCGGGCAGCCTGGGGCGAGGGCATCGATAGCTGCGTACAGGCAGTCCAGAGCGCATTGGGTCACGCTCCGCGCCGTGTCGCTCACGGTCCCGATCAGGAACGTTTCAGACTGGTCGCCGTGCCAGCCGTTGACGATGGTGGTGAGGTCGATATTGATGATGTCGCCGGACTTGAGCAGGTAGTTGTCCGGGATGCCGTGGCAGATCACGTCATTGACGCTGGTACAGCAGCTCTTGGGGAACCCCTGGTACCCGAGTGTGGCCGGCTTATGACCGTGTTTGATGGTGTATTCATGCACCAGGCGGTCGATTTCCTGCGTGGTGATGCCGGCTTTGACGTAGGGACGGATATAGTCCATCAGCTGCGCGTTGAACGCGCAGGCCGCGCGCATAGCACTGCGTTCCACAGGACTGAGGCGCAGTGATCGTCTTCCGTGTAACATAGACGAGACTCCCAGCCAATGCAGCCACGAACGGGCAGCGACATGGTGATATGTAAGTGTAACTCGGCAAGCGTCGCTGCAACATGGGAAGACCCGCAGATTCCGGCGGAGCACAACTGTCTCTGCGGTGTTTCTGGCCCTGCAAGCCGCTCGCCAGTGCGGTGACTGCCGCCTCCATCGTGGGCGGTTAGGCCGTGCGTCAGTCGGCGGTGGACCTGATCGGGTGTCCGGTGCGCTGCCGCGTCCGTGCTAGGCAGCGTTGCCGGGAAACTCTACAATTCGGAGGCTGTTGTCGCGGCACGATACCGTGCCCAAGTAATTGCGTTAAAACACGTTACTGAATCCGGCGAGCGGCCCGCGCTGGTCCTCGCCAGGCACTTCTTCCGAGGCCGACTGCCGATCCATGCCACGCTATCAACCTGCTCACGTCGAACCGAAATGGCAACGCTACTGGGAGAAGCACAAGACGTTCCTCACTCCGGCCCGTCCGGCCGGGGAGAAGGTGTATGTGCTGGATATGTTTCCCTATCCGAGTGGCGACGGGCTGCACGTGGGGCACCCGGAGGGGTACACCGCGACCGACATTGTGTGCCGATTTGAGCGGATGCGTGGCAAGACGGTGCTGCATCCGATCGGGTTCGACGCCTTTGGGTTGCCGGCCGAGGAGCATGCGATCCGCACGAACACGCCCCCCCGGGAATCGACGGAGCGCAACATTGCGACGTTCCGGCGGCAGTTGAAGATGCTGGGATTCAGCTATGACTGGGATCGGGAGTTGGCGACGACCGACGTCGAGTATGTGCGTTGGACGCAGTGGATCTTCCTGGTGCTGTTTGATACCTGGTACGACCCGCAGGAGGACCGGGGGCGGCCGATCGCGGAGCTGCCGATTCCGCCCGCCATCGCCGCGCTCGGCGCCGACGCCGTGCGCCGCTACCAGGACGAGCATCGGCTGGCCTATCAGGCGGAGGCGCTGGTCAACTGGTGCCCGGCGCTGGGCACCGTGTTGGCCAACGAGGAGGTGGTGGACGGCCGCAGCGAGCGGGGGGGGCACCCGGTCGAACGGCGGCCGCTGCGGCAGTGGATGTTGCGGATCACGGCCTATGCCGATCGGCTGGAGCGGGACCTGGTGGGGCTGGAGTGGCCGGAGAGCATCAAGAAGCTGCAGCGCGACTGGATCGGCCGCAGCACCGGCGCTGAAGTGGATTTCTTCATCGGTCGGTCGGCCGACTATGCGGCCTGGCGCCAGACGCGGCAGCAGGGCGGATTTCCGCGCAAGGCGGGCGACGACGTGCTGCGCATTTACACGACGCGTCCCGACACGCTCTTCGGCGCCACCTACATGGTAATCGCGCCGGAACACCCGTTTGTCGCGCGGCTGGCCACGCCTGCTCAGAAGGAGGCCGTCGCGGCCTACTGCGCGCGCGCGTCAGCCAAGAGCGATCTGGAACGCACGGAGCTGGTCAAGGAGAAGACCGGCGTATTCACCGGGTCGTATGCGATCAACCCGGTCAACGGCCAGCCGGTCCCGATCTGGATCGCCGACTATGTGCTGATCAGCTACGGGACCGGGGCGATCATGGCGGTGCCGGCGCACGATACACGGGACTTCGAGTTTGCCCAGCAGTTTGCCCTGCCGATCGTGGCGGTGGTGGATCCGGGGGCGGAGCCTGGTGTGGACCGCGCGGCGGTGTTGGCCGGCCAGGCCTGTTTTGCCGAGCACGGCACGGCCGTCAATTCCGGACCCTATGACGGGCTGGCGACCGACGTGTTCAAGGAGCGGATCACGACCGAGCTGCACGCGGCGGGGCTGGGCCGGCCGGCGGTCAACTACAAGCTGCGCGACTGGCTCTTCAGCCGGCAACGGTTCTGGGGCGAGCCGTTTCCGATCCTGCATGAGCTGGCCGATGACGGCACCCCTACGGGGTTGCTGCGGGCGGTGGACCCCAGCGACCTGCCGGTTGACCTGCCACACCTGGACGACTACAAACCGCACGGCCGTCCCGAGCCGCCGCTGACCAAGGCGCCCTCGTCGTGGCTGTACCCGGTCCTGGACGGCCGGCGGTACCAGCGGGAAACCAACACGATGCCGCAGTGGGCCGGCTCGTGCTGGTATTACCTGCGTTTTATCGATCCGCGGAATGAGCGGTGCTTTGTCGATCGGGAGCTGGAACAGGCCTGGATGCCCGTCGATCTGTACGTGGGCGGGGCGGAGCATGCCGTGCTGCACCTGCTCTACGCGCGGTTC
>DAISIS010000626.1:0-3175 GCA_036821925.1 Pirellulaceae bacterium | reverse complement strand
ACGAAGGAATGACGAATGACGAGATACCCAAGCACGAAGGAATGACGAATGACGAATGGCGTGCAGGGTATAAGCGTGGGGGGCGACTTGGCGACGCGCGTCATTCTACTGCCCGCACCGAAGAGGGGCCGAACCCGAACGTGCGGCGGACCTCGCTCGGGCTGGTCAGGCCGGCCCGCACGGCGTCGAGTGCGCGCTGCCACACGGGGACCATGCCGTTGCGAATCGCCAACTGCTCCAGATGGCTGGACTCCCGGCAGGAGAGGATCGCGCGCCCCAGTTCGCTTTGATCGGTCACCAGCAACTCGGCCAGCACCAGGCGGCCCACGTATCCGGTGCGGCGGCAGGTGTCACACCCGACGGCCTGCCGGGCGCCAGCCTCCGGCAGACCGAGCAGCTGATCGGGATCGGTGATGGGGCGGGCGCAGGGGCACAGCCGCCGGACCAGACGCTGGTTCAGAATGGCCAGGGTGCCGCTGCGCAGCAGGTACGGCTCGATCCCCATATCACTCAGCCGGCTGATCGCCACCGCGGCGCTGCCGGCGTGGAATGTGGTCACCACGACGTGCCCGGTGAGCGCCGCCTGGAACACCGTCTCGGCAGCTTCGCGGTCGCGGATCTCCCCCACCAGAATCGCCTCGGGGTCCTGCCGCAGAAGTGACCGCAGGCCCGTGGCGAGGTTGAGCCCCGCCGGCAGATTCACCTGTGCCTGCGCAACACCGTCGACCGCCACTTCGATCGGGTCTTCCAGAGACACGACCGATTTGCCCCCCTCCGCAGCACGCACCAGCTCGCGCAGGCACGCATAGGCGGTCGTGGTCTTGCCGCTCCCGGCCGGCCCGGAGATGATCAGCGCGCCGGATGTCTCGCGCAGCAGCCGGCGGAGGGTCGCATCGATCTCGGGCGGAAAGCCCAGATTCTCCAGGTACTGGAACCGCTGCTGGCTGGCGAACAGTCGGATGACCGCCCGTTCGCCGTGCAGGGTGGGAAACGTGCTCAGACGCATCTCAATGTCGCCCGGCTTGTCACGGATCCGCCCCTCCTGCGGCCGATCGCTGTGGTAGGTCAACAGCTGGGCCAGCACCTTAAGGCGGGACACCACATCGGCCGCATCGCCGCGGGGAAACACGCCGATCTGCTGCAGCACGCCATCGAGCCGCCAACGCACGTCGAGCCCGTCGCGGGTGGGCTGGAGATGCACGTCGCTCGCTCGGGCCGCCTGCGCGGCATCCAGAAGCAAGTCGACGAACGCGATCGCATAGTTCGCGTCCTTGACGCTGAGTCGGGCAAGTTGCTGGCGGATTTCCGGAGCGTCGGTCATCAGTCGCTGTCCTGCATCACTCGCAGCTGCGGTACGGGATCAGTGCCACGCGGCAGCATCGCAGCACATAGTATTGCACCAACCCGATGGCAACGATACTGATGGCCACCGGAATGGTGTGGCGGATCGGCGGGTTCGGCACGTCCGGATGAAGCCAGCCTGTGGTGGCCACGACCAGCGCGTAGGACACCACGCACGCCGCGGTCACCAGCCAGACCATGTGCCGGTCGAACGACAATCCGGCACTGGCCACCATGCACAGATAGATGACGACCAGCGGACTGGCCGCGCCGTCGGCCGGCAGCGTGAGAAACAGAGTCAGCACCACGATGTCGGTCGTCTCCCACCAGTACAGCAGCGACGGCCGCGCACGGGGACGCATCATCAGCGTCTGGAAGATCCAGCCGTACACACACACCAGGGCGACCGTGAGCGTTGTCTGCGCGTGAAAGGCTCCTCCCGATGCCGGATTGCCGCTGGCCAGGCAGGCCAGGTGATAGAGATAGAACGCGATCATGGTGACCAAGACGGCCGCCAGGCGGGGGCGGTGCCGGGCCCAACGCAGCGCGCGCCGCCTCAGGCTCAGCGGCTTCGCATGGATCATGTCCCCGTCCAGGAACCGCTGCAGGTCGTCTGCCAGTGCGCTGGCCGATCGGTAGCGGTCCGCCGGCGCCTTGTTGAGGCACTTCATGCAGATCACATTCAGATCGCGGGGCACGGCGCGGTTCAGGACCCGCGGCGGCACCGGGTCCTGTTCCAGCACGCACACCAGCGCTTCCAGGGCCGTGCGGAAGGGAGGATGGCCGGTGATCAGGTGGTAGAGGACGGCGCCCAAGGCGTAGATGTCCACGGCCGGGCCCGACTGCCCGACATGGCCGGTGGCCTGTTCCGGGGCCATGTATCCGGGGGTGCCGAGGATCTGGCCGGCGATCGTGATCGGCTCGCTGCGGTCGGTGCGTGTGGCCAGGCCGAAATCGGTGATCTGCGGCGTGCCGTTGTGGGTCAGCAGGATATTGCCGGGCTTGAGATCGCGGTGCACCACGCCATGCTGATGCGCATAGTCGACCGCGCGGGCCAGGTCCCGGACCAGCTGGGCCGCCTCCTCCATGCCGAACCGGCGTCGGCGCAGTTCGGCGGCCAGCGTCGGGCCTTCGACATATCCCATCGCGTAATAATGGTGTCCGGCGTGCGAGCCGGCATCGTAGATGGGCACGATGCCGGGATGGTTGAGACTGGCGGCCATTTCGGCCTCGGCGTAGAAACGCTGCACCGCCTCCTGAGAAGCGAGATGGCGGTCCAGGATCATCTTCAACGCCACGCGGCGTTGCAGCTGCGTGTCGCGCGCCTGGAACACAATCCCCATCCCGCCCCGCGCAATCTCCCCCTGCAGTTCGTACTTACCGCACTGCTGGAACGTCGCCAACTCCGCCCACTCGGCCCGCGCCACCGGCCGGTCCGCCGCCATCACCCCTGCCGCGTCGCCCCGGACGGAGCCGTCGCACCAGAAACGCTCGATCACCCGCCGGATCTGATCGGCGCGTTCGGGGAATTGCGACAGGTAGTCCCCGGTGTCCACCGTCGTCTCGTCGCGCGTGCGGAAGGTGAGATCGGACAGCAGCAGCTCTTCGAACAGGTGCGATTTGAGCGGCTCCTCCACCGCCTCCAGAAAGTCGCCGAGCCGCGGCTGCCGGCCGTTTCGCCAAGCGTCCTCGAAACGGTCGCAGATCTGATCGATCAGCGTGACATCCGCGAGCGGAAGCCGCACGGATGTATCATGCCCGCGGTCCGCCGTCATGGGTCGAGTACCTGGGACCAGATTTCCCGGATGCGCTGCAGCTTGCGTTCCACACTGCG
>DAISIS010000625.1:0-3177 GCA_036821925.1 Pirellulaceae bacterium | reverse complement strand
TAGCCGTGCCGAAGGCGCGGATCGGTGAGCGCAACAGCTGCGCCCCGTGAGGTCGTGCTCGGAAACGGACCTTGCGATCGACGCTGTTCGGCAGTCAGCACGGCTCACGAAGTAAGCCACACGCAGCAGACGGGACGCTCGCCACGTCGCACGGCCAACGAGTAGGCCGTGCCACACGCCCAGAGTAGAAGCCCGCCAGCAGAATCACCAGGCCAGCACCGGGAGGAGTCCAGCGGCCGCGCAAGGCCGCCGGACAGTGAGGCCGTGCGCGGCCGCAGCCGGCGGTCGGCACCCGTTCTAGCGTCGCGGACGGCGCGGGCCCGCCGCGCGCCCGCGGCGTCTGGTGAATCGATAGAGTCGTGCCGCACGATGGGCCACGTCGGATTCCCATTGATCGAGTTCTGTGAGCAGGTCCAGGCTGAGGATCTTCTTGCGGAAATTGCGTTTGTCCAGCGTGCGTCCCAGGACCGTTTCGTACAGCTGCTGGAGGCGGCGGAGCGTGAACTTGTCGGGGAGCAGTTCGCGGGCGAGAGGCTGGTAGCACACCGCGCTGCGCAGGCGCTCGCGCGCGACACGCAGGATCTCTGCGTGGTCGAAGGCCAGTCGCAGCGGCTGGCCGACGGGGTGCCACCGCGCGTCCCGCGCATCCGAGGCAGCGCGCAGCCGGTGGTCGGCCAGGCGTACGAGCCCGTAGTAGGCCACAGTCACCACCCGCCCGCGCGGGTCGCGGTGCACGGCGCCGAACGTATGGAGCTGTTCGAGAAACCGGAGGCGGACCCCGGTTTCTTCTTCCAGTTCGCGGCGCGCTGCGGCGTCGAGCGATTCGTCCATTTCAACGTAACCGCCAGGCAGCGCCCAGCATCCGGCGAAGGGTTCGGCACCGCGCCGGACCAACAACACCTTCAGCCCTTCGTCGTCCAGGCCAAACACGGCGCAGTCGACCGTCAGGGCCGGCCGCGGATAATCGTAGGTGTACTGGTGCGCCATGATCAGTTGCTGGCCAGGTGCTGCCTGAGCTCCTCCAACTCCCGCGCAAAGCCTCCCGACAGAATCGGGAACCGGCACCAGGTCTTCGGATCGAGGTTTTCATCGTCCAGATGGAACGACGGTGCGTACCGTTCCCGCTTCCACTGATTGCGCGCCCAGAGCCGGAAGAAGCGGTCGATCCAGACACCCAACTCCGCGCGGCCGTACGTGCCGCGGAACGCCAACTCCAGACGGGTGAACACCTCGAGGGGCATGAGCTTGTCACGGATCGCCCCCCGTTCGATCGTGTCCAGGACTTCGTAGGGCATCAAGTCGTCTTCGTCCGTCTGGCGGGCCGCTGGCGGCCGCAGCTCTGCCGTCGGTGGCTGCCTGTTGACATGCTCCAGCTCCGGAATCGCGCCGACCCCGTCCGGACCGTGCTGCTCGAGCCACCGCAGCCAGGAGCGGAGATAGGCCTTGTCGATGCCGGCGATCGGCGCCAGCCCGCCGGAGGTGTCCCCGTCCATGGTGGCATAGCCGACGGCCGCCTCCGACCGGTTGCTGGTGGTCAGCAGCAGGGCGCGGCGCAGGTTGGCCAGCATCCAGACGCCGGGGGAGCGGACGCGCGCCTGGATGTTCTGCAGCGCCACGTCGTCGGTCTCCCAGCTCAGTTCGCGCCCGAGACTGCCGGCGACGATGGACACATACTGCTGCACCACCGGATCCACGTCGAACTGCAGGAAGTCGGCCCCGACGGCGGCAGCCACCGCGTGCGCCGCGGCGCGCGTCACCTGGCTGCTGTTGCGCGTCGCCTGGTAGACGCAGGTCAGCAGCTGCCGCACGAGCGGCGCTGCGGGGGGCAGGTTGGCGAGCGTTCGCACATGCGGCAGTTTCTGCAGGAAGCCGGCACGGCCGAGTTCCTCGACGCCGAAGCGGACCAGCAGCGCGGCGAGGCACGCGACCGCTGCCGAATCGGCACCGCCACTCAACGACACGACGAACCCCTCCGACCGGCTCTTGCGCAGATAGTCGAACAACCCCAACGACACAGCCCGGGCGAATTCCTCCTCCTTGAGGAACGCACTCCGCTCCCAGGCCGGCTCCTCCCGCCGCGTCTCTTCGGGCGCGGTTGGCGGGAAGTCGAAGGGCACGTCCACGCAGTGGCACCCGGCATCCCGCATGTCGGGCTGGAAACTGCCGGTGCGGGCCCGCTGCATCCGCGTGTGGTCGACGTCAATTACGGCCGTGGTCAGCTGATGATTCAAGTACGAGAAACGCGGCCCGCTCGCCAGCAGGCGCCCCGCGCTGGCAATCATCGCGTCCCCGTCGTAGATGGCCCGCCCCGCCTCGTTGCCCAGCAAGTTGGCATAAACGTAACTCACGTGAAAGGCGCGCGAGCCCTCCAGTACGAACCGCTGCCGGATCGCGTGCTTGCCAAAGGCAAAGTGACTGGCGCTCGGATTGAGAATCACATCAACACCGGCCCGGGCCAGCCCACTCCCCGGCCGCTCGGCCACCCAAGCGTCCTCACAGATCTCGAAGCCGATCAGCACCTCACCACAGTTGAACACGAGATCGCCCAGCGGATAGTGCCGCGCGCCCCATTCCAGGTCGACCCATGTGTCGGCCGGCCAGGGCTTGAACCAGCGTGGCTCATAGTGGATCCCCTCCCCCGCCAGATTCTGCTTCGGCACAAAACCGGCAATGCGGCCGTCGGCGATCAGACAGGCCGTGTTGAACAGGTTGCCCCGATGCATCACCGGCAGGCCCACCGACACCACCATCCCGCCCGTGGCCGGCACGATCTCGCCGAGCACCTGCCGCGCGGTGCGTTCCACCCCCGGCGCGTGGAACGCGTCCTCACACCCGTAGCCCGTAATGCACAGCTCCGGCAGGCAGAGCAGGTGCACGCCCGCCTCGCGCGCGGCGCCCATCGCGCCCAGAATGTTCGCCTTGTTCGACTCCCAATCGAGCGGCGTCTGATTCAACACGGCGGCCGCCACCTTGATCAACTTCATCGCTCCGCATCCCTCCCTGCGCCGATCATCTGTTGTGTGAGCGTGTGCAGACGTGTCTCCACTCCGACCGGATACGCGGCGTCCGGCGGCAGCTGGCCGAGCGTGGCGCGGAACTCCGCAGCCTGCTCGCGCGCGCGCCGTCGCACCTCCGGCAGCGGCGGAAACGCGTAGACCGTGCGGCCCCCCCGATACA
>DAISIS010000624.1:0-3183 GCA_036821925.1 Pirellulaceae bacterium | reverse complement strand
GCGTAAGTGGCTGCCACGAACCCGGCCAGATCGCCAATCACGCCCCCTCCCACCGCCACCACCACCGACTTGCGATCGGTGTTGGCATCCAGCAGCTGCTGCCACAGCCGCTCCGCAGTCTGCACCGACTTGCTGGACTCGCCGGCATCCACCACGAAGAGATCCACAGCCACATCCGCGTCCGACAGGCTCTCGGCCACGCAAATGGCGTGCGGCGTCTCGACGTTGTCGTCCGTAATCACGACGGCATGCGTCATCCCCAGCTGCCGGGCCACTCGCGCGCTGACCTCCGGCAGTATCGCCGACCCGAGCAGAATGTCATAGCTCCGCTCACCAAGTTCGACGCGAATCATGTCTGTCTGAGCAGGTGTGGGATCGACCATGGTACCTATCTACGAAGACAACCGGGTAAGATCGGCTGGCGTTACCGTGATGCGGCGACAGAAGCCCGTGTGGACACGAATGTAATCCAACTGTGCGCACGCGGCCGGATCCGCGTGCAGCTGCGCTTCCAGTGCGGGCCGCCGCGCGGCAGCCACGTGCGCGCAGTCCGCCGGCCAGACGGTCTCTGTTTCGACAACCAGGGCCTCGCGGTACGCGTCATACTTGTCGGCCACGTCTGCTCCCTCCTCCTCGCGCTGGCAGTCCCCCGGCTCCGGCACCGTGGCGTCGCGCACCTGCTACGCCGCGGCCCGGCGCGCGGTCTGTCACCGCCTCCAGAACGCTGGCACGTACGCCACGGTCATGCCCACCACCAGCCCGACGACGTGCGCGATGTTGGCGACCGGTCCCACAGCGCCCGTCATGCACAGGAATAACCAGGCGATCAGGATGATCACCGTCCCCTGGGTCATGTAGAAGCCGGGCTCCGGCCGGAACGTCGACTTGACCCACACATACCCAAACAGGCCATACAGCACACCCGACATGCCGCCGAACGCCGGCGTCCCCCCCAGGGATTCTGGCCCCACGGCCTGGGCGATATTGGACACCACGGCGGTCGCCAGCATCAGCCCTGCCAGACGCACGGTGCCCTTGAGCGACTCGACGAGTGCGCCAAACTGAAAGAACATGATCATGTTGAAAATAATGTGGTACCAGTCCAGGTGTATGAAGATCGGTGTGACCGCGCGCCACAACTCCCCTTGCGCCAGCGATGCCAAGGGGTTCTTGTTCGAGGTGACGTAGTCGGCCGGCGAGCAGAAGAAGAGCTGGTCATTGATGCTCTTGCCCAGGCCCTGTTGCGCTTTGCCCATCTAGCCGAAGATGGTCACCAGAATCGACAACAGGATGACGGTGATGGTCAGGGGGGTGCGGCCGGCCGCCGGGCGGTTCCAGCGGCCACGCATCTCGATCATGTTCCGCTGAGCCGCTGCGCGGCGCTGCGACTCCTCGCGCCGGATCACCTCCGCGCTCCGCTCCGCACCCCGATAGCGACCGTCGTCCGGGTCCAGCTTGAATCGGCTCAGCCAGTCCCGGGCCTGATCCAGCCGATCCTCGTCACGCACCCAGACGGCCCACTGCTGCTGATCCTGCTCCGTATGCGCGTCGATGCCCTGCGTGATCAAATACGCCGTAAACCGCTCGGCCTCGCGCTGATCCGGAAGACTGCCAACCTGTCGCATGAGTAACCCGATAGGTGAAAAACTGGATCGCCTGGTGCCCCAGCGATCTCCTGTCCCTGTCTACGTCAGGCCAGGCCGGCGGCCGTCCGGGGGCCGGCAGCGGCCGACATCCCCTGACGACTCCCAGAGTCGCCAGCATCCAAAGGTCCACAATCATAGAGAAAGAAGCACTGGCAGGGCCAGTGGCACCCGCATTCCCCGCCGCGAAAAAACCGGACTCCCTATCGTTTTAGCCCAATCCGGCCGGGGAACCAACGCCGCTTCGGGCCAGAATCGTCTGGTGCTGGAAAGGCGGCTTGGACTATAATCCGCACCCCGGCGGCGGTGCCTCCACGCACGCGGCCGCCAGAACACCAGCGTGCAGCGCTGCCCCGGTCGCCAGACCGCGGCAAGGCCCCGGAACAGACTGCACGCAGAGGAACAGGGCCCTGGACCGGAAAAGGAGTTCCGCGTGATGCGTTCCATCGCCGTGATCAACCAGAAGGGTGGGGTCGGCAAGACCACTACCGCCGTGAATCTCTCGGCTGCCCTCGCAGCGGCCGGGCACCAGGTCTGCCTGATCGACCTGGATCCGCAGGCGCACGCGTCCCTGCATCTGGGAGTTGCCCTGACCGACCAGGATGCATCGGTGTACGACGTGTTGACCGGCCAGGCTGCCCTGGCTGACGTCCGCCACACCATCGACGACCACCTGACCCTCATTCCCGCACACTTGAACCTCGCCGTCGCCGAACTGGAACTGGCCGGCGAAGTCGGACGGGATGTGATTCTCCGCGACAAGTGGAAACCGTCTGTCGACGCGTACGACTATCTGGTCGTCGACTGCCCACCCTCGCTGGGGATTCTGACTCTCAACGCGCTCACCACAGTGCACGAAGTGTTCCTGCCGCTGCAGCCGCATTTCCTGGCCCTCCACGGCCTGAGCAAGCTGCTGCACACCGTCGAGCTGGTGGCCGCGCGTCTCAATCCGCAGTTGCGGCTCACCGGTGTCGTGATGTGCATGTTCGATGCCGCCACGCGTCTGGCGTCCGAGGTCTCACGCGACGTCGAACAGTTCTTCGCAGCGCATGCCAACAGCGGATCGGTGTGGAGCGGCGCTCACTGCTTCCAGACGCGCATCCGCCGCAATATCCGCTTGGCCGAGGCTCCCAGCTTCGGGCAGTCGATCTTCCAATACGCGCCTGCCTCGCATGGCGCTGAGGACTACCGGGCACTGGCCCACGAGGTGCTGGAACTGGCCCTGCCCGCGCGTCAAGCGGCGGCGTGAACCGGAGGACGAATGACGAATGACGAATGACGGAAGCACGAGGGAATGAGTAATAACTAATGACGAATGCATGAGGGAATGACACGGTCGGATGGCCACCGGTGTTGGGTACGTGCCGCTGTGACGGCCAATCACTGTGAGTCCACAGCATCAGGCTCTCCCGCCGTCATGCACGTTTGCTTCATGCCATCGTCATTAGCCCTTGCTCATTCCCTCGTGCTTCCGTCATTCGTCATTCGTCATTCCCCATCCGTCATTCGTCCTCCGGTTCACGCCGCCGCTTGGCGCGCG
>DAISIS010000623.1:0-3187 GCA_036821925.1 Pirellulaceae bacterium | reverse complement strand
CCAGTTCCACCGAGGTACGGCAGCCGCCGGCCGGTGGTGTATCGAAGTTGCGCACGACGCGTCCTTTGCCCAACAGCATTTTGTCCGGGCCGACCATCTGCATGATCGTCACGTCCTGGCCCGGCTTCCAGATGACCTGCACTGCCACCCCCAGGTTGGATTCCGAGTGGCTGCGCAACAGGAACGGTTCTGGCGGTTGGTCGGGTCCCTGGAGCTTCGTGGCGCACACACAATGCGCGCCGATGAGCGTACCGCGTTCGGTGTCCGGCACGGGGTCCTGCATGAACCCGGGCTTGTCGAGCAGTTTCAGGCAGACCTCGTGCGACATGACGGCATTCACATCCGCTTCGCATGTGCCGCTCTGGCCGTGGTCCAGCAGGCGGGTCCAGGACAGGCACGGTGGCGTGGGGATCTCGCGGTTGCCCACCAGCCCCAGGCAATCCATGGAGATGCCCTGGCATTCTTCTTCTTCCATGATCTTGAGTGATGCAAAGTAATTCTTCGCTGCGTTGATCATGTCGATCCGTGTCGGCTCAATCACTTTCGGAGCGGCCTGTGCGTACTCGTCTGCCAGCGCCAGAACCTCCGGCGTCTCCTCGATGGTCTGGAGTGTGTCGGGGAAACGCTTCCGCGGGAGATAGCGTATTGTCAGCCCCAGCGGCTCCATCACCTGGTCGGCCGTCTCACTGCCGCGCAGCACGGCCACCCTGGTGCGGCGCAGACGGTAGGCCGCCTGAAACATCTTCATGCCGAAACGCACGGTCCCCAGTTCCCAGTCGCTCGTCGACGGAAGATACACACCGGTGCGTCTGGCCACCGGCACCACACATCCGGCGAACCCTGTGTGGAACAAGCCGAGTCCGCAGAAGACCACCGTCGGGATTCCTGTCTGCGTCAGCTTGTCGATTGTGCCCGAGATGGACTCGTCGGCATTGAGCGGGAAGATCACCACGCCCTGCGGCGGCTCAGCCTTCACCTTATTGATGAAGCCTTCAATCTCGTGCGGTTCGTGGATGGCGGCCGGCTCGAATGTGACCTGGATCCCCAATTGTGTGGCGAAGCCCTCGATGAGTGCCCGGCTCTTGGCCGTGAAGACGGCAGGATCCCAGAACGTTCCCGGCCAGCCCAGCCACTGTCGCTCCTTCTGATGCACATAGACGACGCGCACGTCCAGCGGATCGCCGGGCGTGGTCTTCGCAGCGGCCTGCTGAGCGGCCGTCAGGATTGTGGGCGTCAACAAGCCCGCGGTCATCCCGGCGCCCGCCACTTTCAACACCTCGCGGCGAGTAAACTCCCCTGCTGAATCTTGTCGCACGCAGAACCGGCACATAATCGTTCTCCTTATGGCGTCACGCGTGGTCCCACAAATGCGAGTCGGCCATGCTTCGGTCGTACTCACGTTACCCGCTTCGGCTCGTACAACATTGGCCAGCCGTCATTTTGTGCCGCCACCGCGCTGGACGCAATGACACGGGGCCCGGGCGGGGCAGGGAGGTCCGAGGCAGAACCTCGGGCAACTGCCCCTGGACCGGTATCCGCGAGCCGCCTGGGGTGGTGCTGGACCAGTAAATTTGCCGCGTATGGCTGAGTGCCATGGCCGGTCAGCTGCGATAGAATGTGGCCGGACCGTTTTTCTTTGGGGGGGAGCAATCCAATGCTGCACGCCACAGAATGGCTTCGCGCCACCGTAATGTTCCTGCTGGTGCTGGCAACCGGCGGCTCGGCCACCGCTGACGCCCTGCACTATCATCTGCACCGCGCCGTGTTCCGCTGTTCATCGCTGAACCGCGGATTTGCGTTCGACGGGCAGCATTTCTGGGTTGGGGAATTCGGCGGCTGGGTGCGCTGTTACGACCGCACCGGGCAACGGGTTCCCGATCGCGACCTGGGGGGTGGCACGATCCAGTACCTGGGGCACGGCGTGGCGACCGGGAAGGATTTCATTGCCACGTGCGCCTTTGAATCGGTCGCGATCCTGTCGCCGCACGATGGCCAGATCCACCAGGTGAAGCCGCCGGTGCCCGGCAAGCCGTGCGGCGTGGCGTCCCGCGGCGAGACGCTCTGGGTGATGAACTACGAGTCGCCCGAGCTGTTTGAAATGACCCGCGACGGCGTGCTCCTGCGGCAGTTCACGACGGCCCAGCAACCGTCTGTCACCTCGCACGACATCGCCATCGACTGCGACAACCATATCTATGTCCTGGAGGGTCTGGGGGCGGGCAGTCACAAGTTATTCGAGTATGCGCCGGACGGCACGCTGGTACGCACGCACACGCTGGCGGTACCGGCCACAGGCGTGGCGATCGATCCGCACGACACGCACAAGACGCTTTACACGCTATCCTTTGCGGGCGAGCCGATGGTGTACGAGTACACCCTGGAACTGGGTCCGGCCCCGAGCGGCCCGCTGCCCAAGTTCGTGCGGCCGCTGCGGTATCGGCCGGACGGCCCCGACATCGCGATCACCGATGGCGCGAACCGCTTCAACCGTCCTTTGTATGGAACGCATTCAGCGTTCTTCGTATACGCCGGGGACAAGCCCGAGTTTCTGATGTCGCTGCCGGGCAAGGGCGGCACGTTGTGGCTGGGAATCATCGCCGGGGCCGACCCGGGTGGCGATCAGTCGGGGGCCGACCTGCCAGCCACCTGCGCCGGCAAGTGGCTGTCGGAAGCCGATCAGATCGTGACCCGCTATCGCGCTGGCGGCATGCAGTACGAAGTCTCCGACGCGCTCCTGCAGTCCGGCAGGCTGGTGATCGATGTTATCCCGCAGGCCGACTCCGAAGGCGCCGCCGTGCGTGTGGCGGCCTCCGACACGGCGCCGGGCCTCCAGCTCGTCTGGGCCTGCGGCGGTGCGTCGGGACTGACCAGCTGGTCGCTGGACTCCTGCGGCTATACGCCCGAAGCCACGTTTCTCTTGCGGCCGGAAGACTGTACGGGCAACGCATTCCGAATCACGGAGACGGGGTTCGAACTGCGTGCCCCCTGCCACCAGAACCGGCCGCTGGCGGGCACTGTCCCACGTGGCTCGCAGCTGAAGGTGGCCGATGCCAATCAGCTGAGTTCGCCGGTGGCGCTCTGGAACTCGGTAGCGACGGATCGGCCGATCGTGATCGGGCGGCGGGCGATCCACAGCGGCGAGACGCTCGATCTGGCCCTCGACTGGCTGGCCGACAGCGCGGAACCG
>DAISIS010000622.1:0-3190 GCA_036821925.1 Pirellulaceae bacterium | reverse complement strand
ACGCCATGATCACGGCGGCCACCGAGATCGGTGTCGATCGGCTGAGCACTGACAAGCTGTTGTCGTGGATGGGCTGGGAGGCGGACGTCAAGTCGGTGGTGCTCGGCAGCGGCACGGTGGCGGACGCGACGGCCAACCAACCGGGGCAGGCGCCGACCACCGACGCCGCGAGTGCGGGGGCGGCGGGGGCGGAGTTCCGCAAGCGGACGCCGCCGGCGCGGGGTGAAGACGGGGCGTTCTGAGCCGCCGGCGGGCCGTCAGAAGAGCCGCGTTTTGAGCCGCCGCAGCTCGGCCTGAAACGGCTGCAGCGGCGGCGGGATGTTCGCCGGCTCGAACGCAGCCGGGTCCAGGAAGATCCGCGCCGGATGATCGTGGTGCTGCAGCCGCGCAAGCTGCCGCAGGAGCTTGCGGGTGGGCCAGTCCAGTGCGTGCAGCGCACACAGGTCGTCGAACAGCCCCCGGGGACTGTTGTAGTTGACCCGCTCGCGATGCCTCCGAATGCGTGTCACGATCCAGGCCACGACGGCGGCGATCAGCAGGGCAGCGGCGATCTTGGTCAGCAGCCCCAGCGGAATATCGGACCACTGCGTCAGCGGCTTCCAGGGGGTGTTATCGACTGCGGCGGCCTGCGCCAGCAGCAGCTGGCCGGCGACCGGCACCAACAGGGCGGCACTCACCACACACCTTCCTTTCCCGGGCCAGCGTCGGTCGCCAGCGGATCGATCAGCGGGCTGGCCTCCAGTTCCTGCAGCGCCGTGATCCACGAGCCGGCGGTGGTCATGGTCCCGTCGGCCGAAAGCTTGCGCAGCGATTGCTCGGCCGCGTCGCGGACCGCCGCGCTGCGGTCGTGCCGCGCCTCCCGCAGCGACTGCAGGGCCAGCGGGGTATTGCAGTACGCCAGCGCGCGGGCGGCCTCGGACCGCACGAAGTGATCGGGGTCGCCCAGGAGCGCAATGATCAGCGGCTCGACGAGCGGCACGGCGTCCATCGCCACCGCCGCCTCCAGGCCACGCAGGCGGCGGGTCCGCGTGCGGGACTTCAGTTCGTCCGCCAGCGCACCGGTCGCGTGCGGGTCGATCCGCATCACCAGCATGCCCGTGCTGGACCGGATCTTCTCGTCCATCAGGTCGAAGGCTGTGATGTACCGGCCGAAGTTGAATTCCGTCAGGCAGCTCTGCGCCGCCTCCCGCACGACCGCGTGGCGGCTGTCGAGCAGGTGGATCAGCTGCGAAATCGCCCCCGGGATCCCGCGGTCGCGCAGCTGCACCACCATGCTGGCCTGCACCTGCGGGTCAGGGTCCTGGACCCCCTGGACGGCCAACTGGTTCGCCTCGGCACCGCCGAAGTCCGCCAGGGCAGCGGCGGCCACGCGCCGCGCGGCGGTCCGGCCGCTGGTCAGCACATGCTTCAACACCTCGAAGGCGCACAGCCGGTTCATGTTGCTGGAGATGGCCAGCGCGACGGCCGCCGCCTGCTCCTTCTCGGTCAGCGTATCGAGCAAGTGCAGCGAATGCTGCAGCCAGTCGACCGCTTCCACGCGCCGCAGATTCGCCCGGAGCGCGTCCGGCATGGCGTCCCCGATGCGGCTCAACAGTTTGCGCACAAACGGCATATCGGTGCGGTGCGCCACAACGTGCATGGCCACCGGCGGCGCCAAGCGGCTTTCCAGCAGATTGAGGACCAGGCGTATGATCGCCATCCGTGGGCTCGTGCGCAGGATGTCCACCAGCACCAGATACGCCGGATGCCGCGGCTCGGCCAGCACCTGTTTCAGGACCGGATTCTCGCTGCCGGCCAGCACCAGAAACGCTTCCACCGCTTCGCGGCAGCGGTGGCGCGCGTACCGCTCCACCGCCCGCTCGATGCTCGGCAGCACCTGGTCACAGATTCGCACCGGGTCCTGCAGCCGCGGCTTGTCGCGCGGCCCGGCAATCTCCTCCTGCAGCAACTCGCTCAGACTCAGCAAGGTCTGGGCCAGCAGCGGCGCGTGCGGATTGTTCACTTCCTCAATCCCGGCGACCAGCGTCGGAATCAGCTCGAACTCGCGGATATACAGCAACGCATCGCAGCCGTTGGCACAGACGGCCGGATCCGGATGGAAGATGGCCGACCGCACCGCACGTGCCACCCAGCCCGGATGCTGGGCCACCTGCAGCCGCCATCGCTCGGTCAGCCGGTGCCAGCGCTCGATCAGCACCTGCTGGCTCGCACCCTGGTGCCGCTCCAGCATCGTCTGGAACGCCTCCTCCTGGATGGCCGGATCGGGCGCGTCCAGCGCAGAGAGCAGCACCGGCACGGCCGCCTCGTTGGCCGTCTCCAACAGCAATCGGAAGGTGCGTTCCAGACCGTTCGTCACCACGTGCCAGCCTCCTCCGTCGTAAGTCTAGATCCCGCTGGTTGCCGCCGCGTGCGCCCGGCGGGTGAAAAGCAAGCGTCTCCCCCCTGTTTTCTGCCTCCGACAGCGTGTCCCGTCGGCATATCCGTCCCAACAGGCCCTTTCGCCCACAGCCGGCAGACGGGCAGCGCCCATCCGATGCGTCCGATCCGGCCGCGCCGGCGGACGACGACGACGCGGCCCGGACGCGGGAAGCCAGACGATTGCGGCCCGCCATGCTCCGGGTCTACAATCTTTAATTGGTCAGCTGTTCTATTTTGAAAGGATCTAATGTCATGAGCGAGCCGATGCCCAATCGTCGTAAATTCCTGGCCACCGTAGGCGCCCTGGGCGGCGCGTCGATTCTGATGTCCTCCTCGAGTGCCTCTGCCGCGTCGGCCTCTGCAGCCAAAGAGAAGCTGGCCATCGACGGCGGTACCCCAGTGCGACAGGACACACTCTACTCCCAACCGTACGGGCCACAGTTCTACGACGACGTCGAGAGACAGGGTGTGCTCGACGTGCTCGAGTCGCGCAATCCGTTCCGCTGGTGGAAAGATGACTCCAAGGTGCTCCAGTTCGAACAGCTCTACGCCCAGCAGTTGGGGGTCAAACATGCCCTCGGCGTGACTTCCGGCACGACGGCCCTGTACACGGCCATGGCCGCGCTGGAGATCGGGCCGGGCGACGAAGTCATCCTGCCCGCCTGGACCTGGTACGCCGACTACGACGCGGTCGTCCTGTGTGGCGGCTTGCCGGTGTTCGCCGAGATCGACGAGTCGTTGGCCATCGATCCCAACGATATCGAAGCGAGAA
>DAISIS010000621.1:0-3191 GCA_036821925.1 Pirellulaceae bacterium | reverse complement strand
CGAGCAGCCATTCGCGAATGGCGTCGGCCCGCTTGAGGGTCGCCTTCCTGCGGAACGGGGCCAGCGACGCTTCCAGGCTTCCCAGGTCGGGCCGCGTGTGATCAGCGGGCGGCTGCCGGCACCCCAGCAGCGCGTCGACACTCTTGATGAACTGGGTGATGGCCGCGGCCGTTCCTGCCGCAGAGCCGCGCACGTCACGCAATGGCAGTTGCTGGATCTGATCCTGGAAGAACCTGTCGACCGACTGCCCGAGTTCGTGTTCGATGTGGCGGAACACCTCCTGGATCAGCGAATCGACATCGAGTCGAATCGACTCCGCGAAGCGTTCTGCCGGCACATGCAACGATTCGTATTCGACGTTCTTGTGCGCGTCTGTGCTGCGGCTCACGGCCGCGGCCGAGCGTTTGAAGACCGGCAGTTCGACCGGGGCGGACGTGCCCATCAACCAGCGGTCGGCCATGTAGCGGCAGAGGTGCTCCACCGCCACCGCCACGATGTCGTCCTGCAGGCAGCTGAACTGGTGCAGCCCGCACGTGCGCAACCGGATCTCGGCGTTCCGCGTGTCCGGATGACGCGGCTCGGCGGCGCGGCAGGCCCGGAAGAAATCGCCGGCGTTCGTGGCGGTGTCCAGAAACAGGTAGGTGGCCACCTTGTCGGCCGCGTCGTCAAACTGCTGTTCGTTCAATCCCTCCCCCAGTTCGATGAGATACGTATCGCGGAACGCCAGGTTGTCCTCCTGGCGAGGCGGCACGCGTCCGGCGCGTTCCCCCGGATAGTAGCTGCCCAGGCGTCCGTAGTGGTTCAGCTCGCACAGCGCCGCGTAGGCGTTGACCACGGCCAGCTCCGTTTCCCGCGGATTGCGCCCGGTAGAGTGGGTGAGGACGGCGTATACGTTGTCGTCGCGGAACCCCATCTCGGCCAGGACGTGCCGGGCGAGGTACCCCAAGTCGGCGACCATGCCGCTCCCCGTGCCGCCCGAAATCGACGCCACGAGCACAACGCGGACGTCGCGCTCGAGGAACTGCAGCCGCGTTGTCTCGCGCGCCGCCCCCAGCGCCTCGGACGAGGTGGCCGTGGTGATCGCCGCCCGCATCCGCTGGTCGATGTCCGCCGCGTGGTCGACATAGGCCAGCCGCCCCAGCGGGCGGAGCCCCTCCGTCTTCAATGACTTGGGAATGTTGTACAACCAGCGCCGGCTGATCCAGCGCAGCAGCGTCCCCGACTCATCGCGATAGTCCTGCGGGTGCCGCAGCGGGATCGGCACAACCTCCTGCGGCTTGAACCCGTGCCGGTGGTTCGTGGCGTCCAGCAGGTCCTTGGTATCGGTGTCGAGCAGCAGCATCTGGAGCGCCGGGATGTCCTCCAGCCGGCCGAAACGGTCGGCCAGCCGGCGGCGCAGCTGGAGCAGGATGCGGCCAGCCGACCGCCCCACCCCCAGGAACAGCGTCGGGCAGATGGTGACCGGCGCTTCCGGCAGCTCGATCGGGGGCAGCATCGTGACTTCGGGGCGGGGGTGCACGCGTGGTACCGGGGATTCGCTGCTGTCGAACGTCGGCGCCGCGCCTCCCGCCCCCAGCAGCTCCGTGTTCGGACCCCGCTCCGCGCAGCGGTCCCCGACATAGCTCCGCATCGACGGCTCGTGACTGCCCCGGGCCTCGGCCCGTTCCGCGGCGCGCGCAGCGGCCTGTTCCGGCGCGCGGGCCAGCGCTTCGACCATTTCGCGGCAATTGGAGAACCGGTCGGCCGGCGCCTTGGAAAGCGCTCGCGCCACAATCTCCTGATCGTACTCCTCCAGCGACGAGAGGCGCGGCCGGGCGTGCAGGTGCTGCCGGGCCAACTGCATCGCGGTAGTGCCGGGGAACGGCAGCTCGCCGGTCAGCATCTCCTGATAGACGATCGCCAGGCTGTACTGATCGCTGCGGCGCGACGGCCGGCCGTCAAAGACCTCCGGGGGCGCATAGAGCGGCGTCAGACCACCCATCAGCGATGCCGTCGCGTCGTGGATGTCCTTCACCAGCCCGAAGTCGGCAACTTTGACGCGGCCGGCCAGCATCAGGAGGTTCTCGGGCTTGATGTCGAGATGCTGCAGCGAGTGCTCTTCGTTCATGAAGTCGAGCACGTCGGCCGTATCGCGCATGTAACGCATCAGCTCGTCGCGCGGAATGCCAGGCAGCCCGCTGGCCCGGCACTCGTCAAACCGCTCCTTCAAACTTGCCTCGGCCAGTTCGGTCACGATCAGCAGCTGACCGTCGACGACTTCAATGCGTTCGAGGGATATCAGAAACGGGTGCCGCACGCTCTTGATGCGATTGAGTGCTTTGAGTTCCCGGGTGGCTCGATCTTCGTTGAGGAACCCGTAGACGAACTTGATCGCCTTGACCAGGCCACCCGGCGCATCGGCCGTCCAGACTTCACCGTAGCCGCCAGCGCCAATGCGTTCGCGGATCCGGTAGCCGGGAATGGGCTCTGCTGACGTAATTGCTTGAAGCGGCACCGTGTCACTCCGCTGCTGATGCTCGGTCTAGCGGCCGGGGACCAGCACCGGCGGGCGCCGGTGCATGTAGGCCGTAATCGGTTCCGGGCGCCCGAAGTAGTCTCCCTGCGCGTAGGCGCAGCCCAGTTCACGCAGGCACTGCGCATCTGATTCGTTGTCAACTCCGACCGCGACGATGGTACACCCCAGATCGCGTGCGGCGTCCATGAGCGACTGGATCATGCGCCACCCGCCGCTGGCGCGCCGGATGCCGCGGACGACGGCCGGCGCCAGCTTCAGGTAGTCGGGCGCCATGGACCGCCACTCGGCCATCTGGCTGGGCCCGGTGCAGAATCCGCCGTAGGCGATCTCGATCCCCCGTTGGCGGAGATCGGCGATAAACTGGCGGAAGTAGGGGATGTCACACACGGCCGTGTCCGGGATTTCTGCGACGAGCTGGTGCCGGCCCGCCACGACGTCAACCAGCCGATCGAGCGACTCCGGCGCGAAATTCGCGCTGACCTCCGCCACCTTCAGACCGAAGAACAGGTGCACGTTGTCTTCGAACAGCGCCGCCTGCTCCGCCGCACACAGTCGGTGCTGCTGGTTCATCCGCTCCGTCAACCGGCATTCGGTCCCGTCAATCAGCGACTCCGCCTGCTGGCTCTCGCCAGGCAAGTCGAGTGTCGCGCGGATCGCCTCGAAGCCGTACACCTCC
>DAISIS010000620.1:0-3198 GCA_036821925.1 Pirellulaceae bacterium | reverse complement strand
TGGCCCGTGTGTTCTACCGGGAAGGACGGCTGGACGAGGCGGTGGCAGCGTTGCGCCGCGCGGCCGCCCATCAGGACCCGCCCGCGCCCCCCTGGACGCTGGCCTGGCTGAGTGGGCTGGTCAATCGGGAGCAGGGGCACCTGGCCGACGCGGAGAAGAACCTGCGGAGCGTGCTGGAAGACCGGACGCCGGAGATGATCCGGCGGGGCTTCGATTTCAGTCGCGACTACCTCGTCATCAACGAACTGGGGCTGACGCTGCTGATTCGCGCCCAGCAGACGCTCGGCGCGCGCCGCGCGGCGGATCGCGAGACGCTGCTGCAGCAAGCGGCAGCGCAGTTCGAGAAGACCCTCACGCTCGACGCGGAGGACGTGACCGCGCACTACAACCTGGCGCTGATTTACACGCAACTGGGCGATGCCGACCGGGCGGCCGAGCATCGGCAGCTGCACCTGCGGTACAAGGGGGATGACAACGCCCGCGATCAGGCCATCGCCCTGGCGCGACAGCGCTATCCGGCGGCCAACCACGCGGCCGAAGCGCTGGTGATCTATCCGCTCACCGCGGAGGACCGGGCACAGGCCGCCGCCGCGCTCGGTGCCGGTGCGCCGGCGCAACAGGAGCGCCGGCCATGACGCGGCAGTTGCCTCCGCACTACGTCTCCCGCCGCGAACGCCGCAACCGCCGGGCGCTGCGCAGCTCGCTGCTCGCCATCGCGCTGCTGGCCGGCGGCGTTACCGCCGCCGTTGTCCGGCTGAATCTGCCCCAGAGTCTCGGCGAGACCCGCCAGACGGCGCTGACGCTGCCTGCGGTCCGCACCCTGCCGGTCGAGGAGGTGCCCGACACGCCGTTCACGGAAGTCACACGCGAGGCGGGGATCGAGTTCGACCACGAGCACGGCGCCTACGGCGACAAACTGCTGCCGGAGACGATGGGGAGCGGCTGCGCCCTGTTCGACTTCGATAACGACCGCGACGTGGATATCCTCCTGGTCAACTCCTGCTGCTGGCCGTGGGACCCGCGCCCCACGCTCGATCCGCCCCCCACCCTGGCGTTGTACCGCAACGACGGCCACTGGTCGTTCACCGACGTCACGGCCGAGACAGGGCTGGCGCTCTCGCTCTACGGCATGGGGGTCGCGGCGGGCGACTATGACAACGACCACGACGTCGACCTGTTCATCACGGCAGTGGGCTCGAATCGGCTGCTGCGGAACGACGGCGGTACCTTCACCGATGTGACCGCATCGGCAGGTGTGGGGGGCGCCGCGGATCAGTGGAGCAGCGGCTGCGCGTGGCTGGACTACAACAACGATGGCCAGCTCGACCTGTTCGTCTGCAACTACATCCGCTGGTCACGCGAGTTGGACCTGGCCCAGCACTTCTCGCTCGACGGGACCCACCGCGCCTACGGACCGCCGCTGGCCTTTGCCGGCGCGTTTCCCTACGTCTACCGCAACGACGGCCAGGGCCGGTTCACCGATGTCTCGCACGAGGTCGGCGTACAGTTGACGAACCCGGCGACCGACGTGCCGATGGCCAAGGCGTTGGGCATCGCGCCGGTCGATCTGGACGCCGACGGCTGGATCGACGTCGTGGTGGCCAACGATACCGTACAGAATCTCGTCTTCCACAACGAACAGGGGCAGTTCTTCCGGGAGATCGGCGCGGAGGCGGGGATCGCGTTCGACAACATGGGCCAGGCGCGCGGAGCCATGGGAATTGACGCAGCGCAGTTCCGCAACGACGATACGCTGGGGATCGCCATTGGCAATTTCGCCAACGAGATGTCGGCGCTCTATGTCTCGATGAGCGGCCCGCTGCAGTTCATTGACGCGGCGATCGCCACGGGGTTCGGCCCCCCCACACGCCTGCAGCTGACCTTCGGCACCTGCTTCTTCGACTGCGACCTCGACGGCCGGCTCGACCTGCTGCCGGCCAACGGGCATCTCGAAGCGGAGATCCAGAAAGTGCAGGAGAGCCAGACGTACGCGCAGCCCCCGCAGCTGTTCTGGAACGGCGGCGTGGATCGGGAGCCGGAATTCGTGGAAGTGCCGGTCGCCAAGTGCGGCGCGGATTTTGCCCGCCCCATGGTGGGGCGCGGGGCTGCGTGTGCCGATCTCGATGATGACGGCGACCTGGACCTGCTGATCACCAGCAGCGGCGGCATGCCGCGACTGCTGCGCAACGATCAACGGCTGGGACACCACTGGATCCGCCTGCTGCTGCGCGGCGTCCAGTGCAACCGCGACGCGATCGGCGCACGCGTCGAGGTCCACGCCGGCCAGCGCAGCTGGCCACGCCAGGTCATGCCCACCCGCAGCTACCTTTCCCAGTCGGAACTGGCCGTGACCGTCGGACTCGGCGACACCGCGCACGTGGACCGGATCGTGATCCACTGGCCCGGCGGCGGCCAGCAGACGATCGAGCGTCCGGAGATTGACCGGGTGCATGTCATCGACGAAACTCGTAGGAATGACGGATGACGCATGACCAAGCACGAAGGAATGACGAATAACGAATGGCCGACTATCAGTTGAACGGATGCCCGACTGTGGCGTGCGCCGCAGCACCTGCAGCTGCGCATCGCCCGCCACGTCCTCGCCCTTCGTCATTCCTTCGTGCTTGGTCATTCGTCATCCGTCATTCCCCATCCGTCATTCCCCATCCGTCATTCGTCAACAATCTCTGTTCTGCGAGCACATCCATGGCCACCAACGGCTACTTCGAACTGGCGTGTTCGGCATGCGGGTCACGGGAGCTGATTGGGCCCTTGCAGATGCTCGATCGGCTCCATGCGGCAGGCATGTTGAAGCGTGAGCGGGATCCGGACTGGGAACTGGTCGGCGAGCTGTTTCGCGCGACGTCTGCTGCGCGGCGCTGCAAGGACTGCGGGTCGGCGGCGGTGGTCCTGCAGCCGTGTGCGGACGCCGCGGACGACGGCTGGGGGGACGTGCGCTGCTGCGAACGCTGCGGAGCGACGATACCGGCGGAGCGTCTGGAGGTGTTTCCCGATACGCAGTTGTGTGTGCGCTGCCAGCAGGTGCGGGATCGGGGGACCGACGATGCGGAGCCTGAGTATTGCCCGCGCTGCGGGGCCGTCATGCAGCTGCGACTGAGCCGCTCGGCCGGGCTCGCACGTTACGTCATGTACTGCCGCGACTGCGGGCGTTAGTGCCGTTCTGGCTGTGCGCCGCTC
>DAISIS010000619.1:0-3200 GCA_036821925.1 Pirellulaceae bacterium | reverse complement strand
CAAGACCGATTTCGACTTCTTCACCGAGGAGCATGCGGCACAGGCGCGGGCCGACGAGGTGCAGCTCATGGAGTCGGGAGAACCGGTGCTGGAACTGGAGGAGCAGGAGACGTGGCCCGACGGCCGCATCACGTGGGTGGCCACCACCAAGCTGCCGCTGCGCAACGAGCAGGGGGAACTGGTCGGCACCTTCGGCCTGTCGCGCGACATCACTCAGCGACGCCGCGCAGAAATCGCGCTGCGCGAGGCCAAGGAGGTGGCCGTCGCGGCCAACCGCGCCAAGAGCGAATTCGTCGCGAACATGAGTCACGAGATCCGCACGCCGCTGAACGGCATCATCGGCATGACCGAACTGGCGCTCCACACGCAACTCACCCCTGAACAGCGCGACTACCTCGAAACCGTGTCCCAATCGGCCGAGGCACTGCTGCTGATCGTCAACGACATCCTGGACTTCTCCAAGATCGAAATGGGCAAACTGGAACTCGAGCCGACCGACTTCCACTTCCACGACATGCTGGACAACACGCTCCAGATGCTGGCCGTGCGGGCGCATGGCAAGGGACTGGAGCTGGCCTGCCGCGTGGCTCCGGACGTGCCCGCGCGGATCATCGGCGATCCGGTCCGGCTGCGGCAGGTCCTCACCCACCTGGTCGGCAACGGCATCAAGTTCACGCAGGCGGGCGAGATCATCGTGCGTGTCGACAAGACCAGCGAGACCGCCGATGCCGTGACCCTCCAGGTGGACATCGCCGATACCGGCATCGGCATCCCGGCACACAAGCAGCAGGACATCTTCGACGCCTTCACGCAGGCAGACGCCTCGACCACGCGCCAACACGGCGGCACAGGATTGGGACTGACCATCTCCAACTACCTGGTCCAGAAGATGGGCGGACAGATCGCCGTGCAGAGCCGCGAAGGGCACGGCACCACGGTCCGCTTCACCGCCGTGTGCGGCCGGACAGACCAACCGGATCCAGAGACGCTCCCCGGCGGCCTGGACCGCCTGCGCGGCAAACGGATCCTGATCGTGGACGACAACCGGACCAACCTGCAGATCCTGTGTGAGATGTCGGAATCCTGGGGCCTGGCGACCACCGCAGTAGAGCACGCCGCGGCGGCCCTGGAGCAGTTGCGCGCCGCCGTCGAGCAGGGTCAGCCCTACCATGTCCTGGTCACCGATTGCCAGATGCCGGGCATGGATGGCTTCATGCTGGTGGAGCAGGTCCGGCAGCTGGCGGAGCTGCGCCCGCTGCGCACCGTCATGCTCGCATCCGGCAGCCGACCCGAGGACCTGGACCGCGCCACGCGCTGTGGCTGCGCCGCCCATCTGGTCAAGCCGGTCCGGCAGCTGAAGCTGCTTCGATGCCTCGACACGGTCCTCAGCGGCACGACAGCGGAACCGGCCGCCCGCGCGGCCGGGCCTGCCCCGGTCACGCAGCTGCCACCGCTCCACGTGCTGGTGGCTGAAGACGGGCTGGTCAATCAGAAACTGGTGCGGGAGATGCTGCACAAGCTGGGGCATCGCGTCACCATCGTCACCAGCGGGGCCGATGCGATCGCCGCCTGGCAGCAGGCGCTGCCGGACATCATTCTGATGGACGTCCAGATGCCGGGCATGGACGGGCTGGAGGCGACGGAGCGGATTCGCACGCTGGAAACAGACACGGGGCGCCACATTCCGATCGTCGCGATGACGGCGCACGCCATGAAGGGCGACCGCCAGCGTTGCCTGCAGGCAGGCATGGATCAATACGTGTCCAAACCGCTGCGCATGCAGCAGCTGCTCGACGCCATGGCCGCCGCACTAGGCGCCGCCGCCCTCACCGCGTCGGCGGCCCGGTCCGAACCCGCGCAGGACGGCACGATCGCGCCGCCGGCCTCCGACGCGATCGACTGGCAGGATGCGCTCGACGCGGTCAACGGCGACCGAGCGACCCTCCTGTCGGTCGTCGAAGCGTTCCTGATGGAAGCGCCCAAGCTGGCGCAACAGCTGCGCGAGACGCTGGCCAGCGGCGATGCGCCGGCGTTCCGCCGCGCCAGCCACACCCTCAAGAGCTCCCTGCGGTTCTTCGGCGCACACGCCGCCGCCGACCAGGCGTGGCAGCTCGAACAGCTCGGCAAGGACGGGGACCTGGCGACGGCCGCCCACCATGTCCATGCGCTGATCGCATCCGTCGAACAGGTCGTCGCGGCAGCCCGGCAGGGGCCGCCCTGACCGCATCCGGCCGCCGGGGACCGGGGCCGGCACAGCAGAAACACGCGGCTCGCACCCGTGTTCTGTACCGGTTGTAACGGTTGTATCGATTGCCCCACTCAGAGTTTCTCACAGCCGGGCCGGTTCCTGCTTGCGAAGCAACTACGATAGAAGGTACCGTCCGAGTTGGCTGTCTCATCTCTACATTCCGTATCGCGGGGCAACTCATCATGATCGGTCCGGTTTCACGTCGCGTGCGACGCCGCCCGGTGCGCAGTGCTCGTCAAAGGAGTTTGGCCGCAGAGCGTCTCGAGGATCGTCGCTTACTGACTGGCACGGACGTCGGAGGAGGTGATCGATCAGCAGGTTGGTTCGCGGACCCGAAAGCGTACGACGCGCGCAGCCTGTTGGTCCGGTTTCGCGAGGACACGTCGTCGGCCGAAGACAGCGCGGCGCAGCTGCAGGGACCGCTTGCCTTTTCCGACATGGTCGATGTGGGACAGAGCCTGCTGCCAGGCCTGCAACGTGTTGCGCTGCCGGACGGGATGGCGGTGGAGACGGCGCTCAAGGCGTGGCGCGGTTTCGATGCGGTATTGTACGTGGAACCGGTCTTCCGCATTCAAGTTTGCGCCACGCCGGACGACCCGCGGTTCGACGAGTTGTGGGGCTTCCACAATGACGCACAATCGGGCGGCACTGTCGACGCAGATATCGACGCCCCCGAGGCCTGGGACGCCACGGTCGGCAGCGGTAATACGATCGTGGCGGTGATTGACACCGGCGTCGACTACTCGCATCCGGACCTGCAGGCCAACATGTGGGTCAATGCGGACGAGATTCCCGGCGACGGTCTGGACAATGACGGCAATGGATTCGTCGACGACATTCACGGCTACGACTTTGCCAACCACGATGCCGAGCCCCGGGATGACAACAACCACGGGACGCACGTCGCCGGCACGATTGCGGCCGCGGGTGACAACAAGATTGGCGCGACGGG
>DAISIS010000618.1:0-3200 GCA_036821925.1 Pirellulaceae bacterium | reverse complement strand
AGGCGTTCGGCCAGCAGCGCGGCTTCATGGTCGAAGATCTCGTACAACTCCGGCTCGGCCATGCAGACCGTTACCTGCGACCGGTTGATCGCCAGCGAGTGGTACCAACTGACGCGCAGTCGCTGGCCCGGCTGGATCCGGCTGCCGGGCAGGCGTTGCAGCGCCGGCGCCTCACGGTCCACACGGTAGGGGCTGTAGTGCGGATCTTCCAGCGGAGCGTAGTCGCGATTCTCGACGTACGTTGTGGTCCCGTCTTCGCTGCAGACTGTTACAGGAGTGCCCGGCCGGCGCAGCACATTCAGCGGCCCCACTTCTTCCACCCTCCAGTCGTCGAGCCACAGGCGTCCGGACCGCGCGCCCCAGGTGCCCGCATAGACGCTCACCGTCTGGCAGTCGAGGCTGTTAAACAGCATCGTGACTTTGCGCCAGTCGGTCGTTTCGGGGATGTCGAAGTCCATCGGGGCCAGCGCCCGCTCACCGGATAGCACCTGCACCCGGAACGCATTGGCTGGCTGCAGGCCCTCGGTCTTGACCCACAGGCTGAGGCGGTAACAGCGGTGCGGCCGCACGGCCAGTTCCTGCATCACGCGACCGTGTCCGTGCCGGTTGGCCGAGAAATTCTCGAAACGCAGCGCTGCGCTGCCGCCGTGATACACCTGCCGGTCGACAAAGCTCACCACTCCCGGCTGGTCGTGGAACCGGTAGCCGGCCAGTTGGTGCTCCTGGTGCTCCTCGAAGCCGCCGTTGTTCCAGTGTATCTCGGGGTCGGGCAGGAAGGTCGCCTGCTGCCCCGCCACCACAAACGTCGCGTTCTCAACCGGCAGGCCCGCGGCCAGGTTGCGGTTGTGTGCCAGCACGGCCCCGCCGTAGCCGACCGAGAAGATGGCAGGGACGAAATCCAGATGGTTGCGTTGGCACGCCTCGCGCACCGCGTCCAGCCGGCGAAAATACTCCGGGCTCTTCTGGCAGAGGGTGTCCAGGCCGAGTGACATCACGGCGCCGTTCAGCTGGTGTTGGGCGGCCACGTCCAGCACCTGCGTGATCTCGCCGACGTCGGTCTCGCGATTCAGGTTCCAGCCGAAGATCCACACAAAGCGGTCCTGCAGCGGCTCCGCGCCCGATCCCACACTGCCTGCCACAACGCAGGCGGCCAGAGCCAGGAGAGCCGCTCTCTGGCCGACCGAAGCCCAACCGGCTGAACGCCGAACGCAACGGGGAAGCCGTGTCATATCAACCACCTGGTCACATCTCAGTCAAAGGCCTGTTCCAGCGTCTGCAGCACGGCCCGCTCCTGGGCTGACACTTTGTTGCCATACCCCAGAATGCCACCGGCCGCCTCCGCCACCTGCCGCGCGCTATGCAGCAGGTCGTGCTTGAGTGTGGCGACCTCCTCCGGACTCAGCTGCCGGCACAAGGCGGAAACATAGTGCTTCCAGGCATCCAGCAGCTCGGGCTGCGGGCGTTTGCTGAGCCAGTACTCCAGGATCGGGTACCGCCCATCCTCGGATGTGATGCCGGCCGCCGCGGCCGCCTGGAAAATGGCCTTGCGTTCCGCCTCCTGGATGGTCCAATCGGCCCAGGCCACGAGTACCAGCGGTATGGCCGCGATCGCCGCCACGGCCTCGGGCTGCACATCCAGCGCTATCAGGTGATCCAGCAGCGTCTCATCGTGGATGCCGCACAGCTGCGCCAGCTGCTGGCGGCGATTCTGCGTCTCCAACCGCTCCTTGAACTGCCGCAGGATCTCCCGATCCTGGGCATGAAACAGGGCGTCGACCAGTGTCTCGCTGCGCGCGAGCAGTGGAGGCTTCTTCGATTTCCTCATGTTCAGTTCCTGCGTAATCCATCGAGGACAGAGATATCAGAGCCTGCCAATCGGTCACACGAGTGCGTGCACGACCGCACGCCACCCTCACGTTATCTTCTGGCCTGGGACCACGCAAGTCAGACGTGGCCGGTGCTTGGCGCTTGCGCCGGGGATGGGACAATAGAGTGGCGGTCTGTGGGCGATTCGGTGCGGGCAGCGCGAGGGCTGTGGAAATGCGACGTGCACTGCTGGTGTTGCTGTGGGTGACCTGGGGGCCGTGCCTGGGGGCGGCGCAGACGACCGACGTGAGCTGGCTGGCGGAAGTCACGGCGGTGCCTGCCGACGCGCCCCGCGCAGGGCTCGGCACAATCACGCCACTGCTGATCGACCGGTCGGGCCAGCCGATCGCCACGCGGGAAGGCTGGGAGCGTCAGCGGCAGGCCATCCGCGCGGCCTGGCTGGAGTTCCTCGGCCCGATGCCCGATCCCCGCCCGCCGGTGACCCTGCAGGTGCTCGCAACTGAACTGTGCGATGGGGTGACTCGTCGGCTGGTGCGGTACGAAGGCGAGCCGGGGCTGTGGGTGGAAGGTTATCTGCTGCTGCCCCCCGGCATGCAGAGCGGCGCGCCGCCGCGGCCGGGGATTGTCGCGTTCCATGCGACCACGACCGCCACGATTGACGCGATTGCCGGGGTCAGCGGGCCGGAGGCGGCACATCTGGGTTGGAAACTGGCCAGCCGCGGATCGGTTGTGTTCTGCCCGAGATGTTTCTTGTGGCAGGACGTGCCGAGCCTGGACGAGGCGGTCCGGCGCCATCGCCAGCGGCATCCGCAGGCGTTGGGCATGGCCAAGATGCTCTACGACGCGATGCGCGCGGTGGACGTCCTGGAATCGCTGCCGGAGGTGGACCGGAATCGCATCGGCGCGGTCGGCCATTCGCTGGGCGCCAAGGAGACGCTGTACCTGGCGGCGTTTGACGAACGGGTGCAGGCGGCCGTCGCGAGCGAAGGGGGCACCGGGTTCCGGTCCACCAACTGGGACGCCGCGTGGTATCTGGGGGAGGCGATTCGCGACGAGCGCTTTCCGCTCAATCACCATCAGTTGCTGGGCCTGATCGCGCCCCGCCCGTTCCTGATCCTCGGGGGCGAAACCGGTCCGGGCGCGGCTGACGGCGACCGCAGCTGGCCGTTGCTGGAAGCGGCTCTGCCGGCTTGGCGGCTCTACGGCACGCCGGCGCGTCTGGGACTCCTCAATCATGGGCAGGGGCACGCGATATCGCCGGAGTCGTTCGAGCGTCTGGCGGAGTGGCTGGCCGTCTATCTGGCGAAGTAATCCGCGCCGCCCGGGTGTCTTTTCGGTACCCGTGTGCATTCCGGCGGCGGGCTGAAGTCTGA
>DAISIS010000617.1:0-3212 GCA_036821925.1 Pirellulaceae bacterium | reverse complement strand
CTGCGACAGGTCGTGGCCGACACGTTCCCACATCTCACAGCGTCCATCCGGGTGCTGGAGAAGAGTAGATTCGTGCGATCGGGGACAGGAAACGAGGAAGGCACGATCCGGTTCGAACTGGCCGTCCGGTGAATGGACGCAGGCGGTAGCCGGTTGTCTGGCGGGTGCGATCCCCGAATCCCCGAATCCCCAAATCCCCAAATCGCTGACAGGCAGGATCACATGGACTATGCAATTCAACCGATGGCTGAGAGTCATGGACCGGCAGTCATTGACATCTTCAATCACTTCATCGCTACCAGCATGGCGGCCTACCCGGAGGGCCCCGTGCCGCATGAGTTCTTCAGCCGGTTTCTCCAGATGATGCAGGGCTATCCGGCCCTGGTGGTGACGGTCAGCTCTGGCCAGGTCGTCGGTTTTGGCTTTCTGCGCCCGTTCCATCCCGCCAGCACGCTGCGTCGGACCGCCGAGGTGACCTACTTCATCCTGCCGGAATTCACCCGGTTGGGCATCGGCACGGCACTGCTCCAGCGGCTCATCGAGCAAGCCCTGCCGATGGGTGTCGAGAACCTCGTGGCGAACGTGTCGTCAAAGAACGAGCCCAGCATCGCGTTCCATCGCAAGAACGGGTTCCACGTGTGCGGCTGTGTTGAGCGCGCCGGCCGGAAATACGACCAGGACTTCGATGTCATGTGGATGCAGCGGCCCATCGCGGCGAATCCGCCCACCGCCTTCACCGCGGTGCGTGTTACGGCCGAGTGCACGCAGCACCTGCTGGCGCCGCCGTCGCGGGTCTTCCCGCTGCTGTGCCCGACCAGGGAATACGCCTGGATCGAACTCTGGAAATGCCGGCTGATCTACAGCGCCACAGGATTCGCCGAGCGGGATTGTGTCTTTACGACCCACTTCCCTGGCGAAGGCGGCCAGGAAGTATGGGTCGTCAGCAGCTATGAGCCGGATCGCGAAATCCAGTTCGTCCGCACGAATGACCTGCGGGTGATCCGGTACAGCATCGCGCTGAGCGACAATGGCGACGGCACGACTGACGCCGTGTGGCGGCAGGTGATCACAACGCTGAATCTACGCGGCAACGACTGGGTGCGGGACGTGACGCAGGAGCAGTTCCGCAGCGAAATCAAGACCCTGGAGAAACTCCTGAACCACTACCTGACGACCGGCGAGATGCTGCGGACGCACCCGTGACCTGCCGACAGGCAGACAGACAGGTCGATGCACGCTACTTGCCCTTGATGATCATCCCCCTGAACGGTGCCGGTTTGGCCTGCCCACCTCCGTCGCCGCCCGTCGATTTGACTGTCTGGTAGACGCGCTCCAGTTGCTCCTTGAGTGTGTTGACGTCGGCGCTGAGCGTTGACAGACGATCGTTCTGCGTCCGGTCCACGGTGTTCCTCCCTGCTGCAGTATCTCGGTGACGGGAAAGTTAGATCGACCAGCGTGCCGCCAGACTTTCCCGGTCGAAATTCGGGGGATCCTGCTTCCACAATTCTCCCTAGATTCCCGGGCTTATCCGCGCTGGTGATTGGTGCCAGGCTGCCACCGACACGTCCGGGCCGGTTGCGAGCCGCAGGCAGCTGCAGCTCAAACTCCCACATCGGTGCTTCACCCCGGCTCAAGGTGGGGGTAGTATTACGTTCTGCAGGACCGTAATACGAGGATGCTGGGGGCTCACCGTCGCCATGATGGGATTGAACACCGCCCGCCGCAAGGCCTTTACGTTGATCGAACTGCTGGTCGTCATTGCTATAGTCGGGGTCCTGATCGCTCTGCTGCTGCCCGCTGTGCAAGCAGCACGGGAAGCTGCTCGCCGGATGCACTGCAAAAACCACCTGCGGCAGATTGCGCTTGCGACGCAGAACTACCAGAGCGCGGTGCGATTCTATCCGCCGAGCATTTGCCTGCCCGTCGGCAGGGCCGTTGGCAATTCGGGCGACTGGTCGGCACAGGCCCGCATCCTGCCGTTCCTGGAGCAGGGCAGTCTCTACAGTCATGTGGATTTTGGCATCACGTACGAGCAGGTGTCTCTGCAGGGCCAACCCATCAGCACGGTTCGCATTCCCACTTACCTTTGCCCGAGCGAGATCAACGATCAGTTGCGGCTGGATGCGGCGGGCAAGCCGTTTCACTGGCCGCTGAACTACGTCTTCAATATGGGGATCTGGTTCGTCTGGAATCCGACGACCAACAAAGGTGGGGACGGGGCCGCATACCCCAACAGCCGGCTCGGGCCAGCAGCGTTCCCGGATGGCCTTTCCGACACACTGTGCCTTTCCGAGGCACTGGCATACACGCCTTACTATCGCAACACAACGACGGCCAGCGACCTGATTCCTGCCTCCCCAGCCGATGTGGCAGCTCTGTGCGCGGGTGGCCAGGCAAAGATGGGACCAGGCGTGAACGACAATACCGGGCACACCGAGTGGGTAGATGGCCGGGCCAGCCACGTCGGCTTCACGACCGTCTTTTCCCCGAACACGGTCATCCCGTTCCGCTATGATGGGCTGACCTACGACATCGATTTCAGCAGCCAGAAGGAAGGAGCGTCACCGAACAATCCGACCTATGCCGCCATGCCTGCCCGCAGCCACCATCCGGGAATTGTCCAGGCTGCCATGATGGACGGCTCCATCCACAGCGTGAGTGACTCCATCGAACCCCACGTCTGGCGGGCACTCTCAACGCGCAACGGCCACGAAGTGGCGTCCGTAGAAACGCCGTGACCGTCGAATGGAAAGAAGCCAGCGCAAGCGGACAGCATCAGCCCTGGTCAGAAGCCCAAACAGAACGCAGACAGAGACGTTGGCCGGTTTCTCCAGCGGCCGCGCGGGTGAGGATGTGTGAAACCGCGTTCCCACCGCTATCGGCTCCTGCACAGCGTTCAGGCGGAGCGGCCGGCGGATGGCAGCCTGGTGGGACACGCGCCTGCGCGTACGACGAGCGTACGAGAACTGGAGATAGGCACCAGGAGGGGGGGCTGCCGTTGTGACGGGGCGGGCTTGTCGGCCGTTTTCGAAGTGGTATGCTTTGTCGTGACGGCCTGCTGAGTCGGACAGGCTTCAGGCAGGTGTCGGCAATCCGGAGAGGTGGCTGAGTGGTCGAAAGCGCGGGTTTGCTAAATCCGTGACCGGGAAACTGGTCCGCAGGTTCGAATCCTGTCCTCTCCGCTGAACAGCCGCTTACGAAAATCACGTAAG
>DAISIS010000616.1:1901-3218 GCA_036821925.1 Pirellulaceae bacterium | reverse complement strand
CGACTGCTGACGGCGTGCCAGCTGGAGATCGGGGGCCAGGCTGGGCATCATCGCCGGTTGTTGTGCCGGTCGGCGGGGCTGCTCGGCCACGTCAGTCTTGGGCTCGAGCCCCATCACCTCAGCCTGGACAGCATCCTCGCGGCGTTCCGGGCGCGGCACCACGGCCGGTATGTCGGCCAGCTGTGTCGGGCGATTGGGCAGTGGCGAATGCCGCCGGCTCAAGACCGACATATCGTCGCGTTGCCGAGGCACAGTCTGATTCGGTTCCGCCCGGTTGACGACGCTCGGCAGCGGGACGTTTTGGGGGTCCGGGACCGGCCGGGCAGGCATGTCGGTGGTGGCCGGATCTGACTGCTGAGGTGCCGCCCGTGCGGTGGCAAGTTCGGGCTCGGGCGTCTGCACCGCAATCGGCTGTTCGAAATCGCGGCGTGGTTGGCGTTCCGGTGCAGGCCGCCACGCTGTGACGGCGGGGGGCTTCACTGCGCGCGGCTGCGGTGGCCGCTCGGTGGCCGCCACCATTTCGACCCACGCGCGTTGGAACACGTCGGTCTCGAGTGACGCGATGAACAGCACGACGTGGACGATCACGCCCAGGACGATCGACAGCTGCATGGTGCGGCGCAGCAGCCGATTGCCGGTCCACGCCAGGACGGCCAGCGCTGCGGCGATGACCAGGACGATCGCGATCAGCCAGGTCCAGGCATTGGCGAACCAGCGGGGATCGTCCAGCCGCAGGTACGCCAGAACGGACCCGGCCAGGAATCCGCCCAGCACGACCAGGGCCACGACCAGCGGCCACAGCTGGTCGCCGATGCGCCGGTAGCGCGCCGGTTGCGTCTTTCGAATGATGTGTCGCGTCTTGGCCATGCGTCATTCGTTTTGAGTGGTAATCGAATACCCTTGCGTGCCGGCCTGTTCGCAGAGGTTCATGATCGTGACCACGTAATCAAACGGCACGCGCCGATCGGCGCGGATGACCACCGACTGGTGGACCGGATTGTCGGCCACGGCCTGGCGCAGCACCTCTTCCACTTCCTGCTGCGACATAGCGCGGCCGTGCACGAAGTACTCGCCATGCTCATCGATGTTGATGAACAGCTCCTTCGGTTCGACCATCAGCGGCTGTGCTTCGCTGGCCGACGGCAGTTGGACCTCCAATTCATAATCTTCCTGTGCGAACTGCGTGGCGACCAGGAAGAAGACCAGGAGCAGGAACACGACGTCGATCAGCGGCGTCATGGGTACTGCTCCCGTAGCGCGGCCTTTGTTGATTCTGACAGCCATGATCTACTCGTTGCGACGGTGCAGGGGTCAAAT
>DAISIS010000616.1:0-1801 GCA_036821925.1 Pirellulaceae bacterium | reverse complement strand
GGGTGGTGGTTCGGCGGCGCTGAGGGCGGTCTTTCCGTCGCCCGGCGAGCGGCCGAAGCGTACGCGTCCTTCGTACCGCTCGATCTGCGGCAGCAAGGTGTAGAGCATTTCATCAATCTGGTGGAACAGCTTCTGGATCCGCCCCTCGAAGAAGTGTGCGAGGATCGAGGAGGGGATGGCTACGAGCAGGCCGCCGTAGGTGGTGACCAGGGCGATGTAGATGCCGGTAGCGAGTTCCAGGGCCTTGTTCTGGCCGGGTGCGAGCAGCGTGGTGCGGTGGAAGCATTCGATCATGCCCCACACGGTGCCCAGGAGTCCCAGCATGGGCGTCACGGTGGTGGCGAGGTTCAGCCAGCGGACGAGGCCATAGAGCCGCTCGGCCTCCCGTTCGCTGGCTTCGGCCACCGTGTGTTCCACCTCGCTGTGCGGCCGTCCGACCTTGAGCAGCATGGCTTTCACGACGTTGGCGGCGGCCGACGGATACCGCTGGCAGATCCGGTAGGCTTCGCGCGGGTCGAACGCGTTCGGGCTCTCCGCGAGCCCGCCGAGCTCGTGGACCAGCAGCGGGGGCAGCACGCGCGACCGCCGGAGCGAGATGGACCGTTCGATGGCGATCACGACCACCACCAGGCTCATCAGGGCGATCGGGACCATGATCCAGCCGCCGGAGACCATCAGCCAGAAGAAGTTCAGCCCTTCGTCGACGTGCACTTCAGACATAGGATGATCCTCCGCCTATCGTAGGGGCGACTGCTCCCTGCGTCCCGCGTGGAACGTAGCCGGCTGTCACAGCTGGGCGAGCGCATCGAGTCGTTTCCGGGCTTCCGCTGCCAGTTCGTTGTCGGGGTGGGTTTCGACGACATATCGATAGAACTTCTTGGCGTCGGCAATCCGCGCCGTGCGGTCGGCAGGGGTCGCCGCCGACTCGATCAGCACTTCGCAGCAGCGGCCGGCTTCGTAGCCGGCCTTGGCCTGCCAGGTCTGTACATCGGGCGGCACCTGCTCGGTGCCGTAGCGGAACATCACGCGTTGGAAGTCCTTGATCGCCTCATCGAACTGTTTCTGCTGGAACCCGAGTTCGCCGAGCATGAACTGGGCCCGCGCGCCGGCGGCGCCGCGCGATCGCTCGGCCGCCTGCTTGTAGTCGGCGATGGCCTGTTCCAGCTGGTTGAGTTGCTGGTGCGCGCGTCCCCGTTCGCAGTAGGCATCGGCCAGGTAATTGCTGTCCGGGAATTGTGTGATGAGCGCATCGAAGAGGGCGATGCTTTCGGGGTACTTCTGCAGCTGCAGCGCGGCCTGGCCGGCGTGCAACTGGCGCAGCACGGCGATCTGAGGGGAGGAGGCTTCCAGCTTGGCAGCTTCGACCAGCGCCGGCAGCGCCTGCTCGTAGTTCTGCATGCGGAAGAGGCATTCCCCCTTCATGAACCAGGCGTCGGAGGCCAGGCTCCCCTGTGGATGGGCATCGAGTTGGGCCTGGAACTGTTCGAGCGACTGGGGGTACTGCTGCAGCTGGTAGTGGGCCCAGGCGAGTTTGTAGTGGACCTTTTCGGACAGGGCCGGATTGTTGGCCTGGGCCGCCTGCGTGTATGCCTGGACCGCCTCCGCATACTGTTTCTTGACATAGTGGTCTTCCGCGACGTGGAAGTTGGCCTCCGCCGCCAGCGGGCTGGCCGGATGCTTCGCGGCTCGTGTCGCGAACGTTTGCACAGCGGTCGCATAGTCGGGTTGTGATCGGTAGGCCCAGCCCAGCTCGTACAGCACGTTGGAGGCGCCCGCATAGTCGGGTGGTTCAGTGAGGAGG
>DAISIS010000615.1:0-3225 GCA_036821925.1 Pirellulaceae bacterium | reverse complement strand
CGTGCGCGTATTTGTCGCCCAGGACGAGCCACAGCGAGCCGGCGTCGCGCAGCACGCGGCGGCATTCGGCCAGGATCTTCACCAGCCGCTGCACGTACTCCGCCGGCGTCGCTTCGTGCCCCAACTGCACGTCGGACGTGTAGTCGCGCTGCTGGTAATAGGGGGGGCTCGTGACGACGGTGTCCACGATGCGCTCCGGCAGCCGCCGGAGTTGCTGCTGCGCGTCGCCGCACAAGATAACGTTGCGCCACGCGTCCGGCGTCGGTTTGGAACCGGTCATGCGCCCGCCCTCTCGACTACATCTTGTCGATCACTCCGATCCCCAGCAGCGCCAGTCCCTGTCTGATCGTGCGGCCGGCCAGATCGCACAGCACCAGCCGGCTGTGGCGCACCGCCTCCGATTCGGCGCGCAGCACGTCGCACTGCTGGTAGAACCGGGAGAATTTCGTGGCCAGCGAGAACAGATAGGCGGTCAGCACATTCGGACGGTAGTCTTCCAGGCTCTTGTCGAGTGCGTCGCCGAACTGGACCAGTTCCAGCGCCAGGTCGCGTTCGGCGCCTTGGGTCAGCAGGATCCGATGGCCGGCGGTGCGGAGCGTTTCCGCCTGGACATTTCCCCGCTGGAAAATGCTCTGCGTCCGGGCATAGGAGTACTGCATGTACGTGGCCGTGTTCCCCTCGAGCGCCACCATCTTGTCGTAGCTGAACACGTAATCGCTGGTGCGGTTGTGCGACAGGTCGGCGTATTTCAGCGCGGCGTGCCCCACCGTGTGGGCAATCGCCTGCCGCTGTTCGGCGCTCAGTTCGGGTCCCCCCGGCTTGCTGTCGTCGTTGTCGGCCACCACGGCATGGGCGCGGCGAATCGCTTCATCGAGCAGGCCTTCGAGTCCCACCACCTCGCCGCTGCGCGTGCGGTAGGGACGCCCGTCCTCGCCCAGGACCGTGCCGAAACTGATGTGCCGCAGCGCCACCTGATCGTAACCCCACAGCCGCGCGGCTGCGAACAGCTTGCCAAAATGCTCCCCCTGCCGATGGTCGACCACGTACAGGATCTCGTCTGGCTGCCACTGCTCCATCCGGTACTGGATCGTCGCCAGATCGGTGGTGGCGTAGAGGAACGCCCCGTCCTGCTTGCGGATGATCATCGGCGTGTCGTACTCGGGAAGAAACACGCACTCGGCCCCGTCGCTCGTGCGCGCCAGCCCGCGGGCGGTCAGGTCCTGCACAACGGCTGCGAGCCGATCGTGATAGAAGCTCTCCCCCAGCTCGTGATCGAACGCGATGCCCAGACGGTCATAGATCCGGCGCATGTCGGCCTTGCACAGCGGCAGGAACTCGTGCCACAGGGCCAGATTCACGGGGTCGCCGGCGTGCAGCCGGGCCGTCTGGTCCAGGACCGCCCGCTCGATGTCGGCGTGCTCCCGGGCCAGCGCAGCGAGCTGCGGATCGTGCTCCACCGCGGCGATCTTCCCCCGCAGCTCGTCGCACTTCGCGGCCGTTTCGGCCGCCTGCTGCTGTGCATCGCGCAGGATCTTCCCCAGCTTCTTGTCCTGAGGGTGCGCCTGGTGCGCACCCCGCTGCGCCGCCACGTGCGCCTGCTGGTCGCCCAACTGTCGCTCCCGCTCGGGCAGCTCGCGCACCGCCGCGTGATAGTCGATCAGCTGCTGGACCAGCTTGTACAGACGTCCCAGCTCGCGCACCGGCTGCGCACGATAGGCCAGCTCAGCCACGAAATGCTTGTAGCCGTAGATGATCATGCCGAACTGCGTGCCCCAGTCCCCCAGATGATTGTCGCTGATGACGTGGTGACCGGCGAACTGCAATGTGCGGTAGATCGCGTCGCCAATGACGGTCGAGCGGATGTGGCCGACATGCATCGCCTTGGCCACGTTGGGAGACGAGTAGTCCACGACGATCGTGCGCGGCGCCGCGACGCGGGGAATCCCCAGCCGCTCGTCGCGCACGGCCTGCTCCAGCCGCTCTACCAGCCAGTCGCTGCGCAGACGCAGGTTGATGAAGCCCTTGCCCGCCACTTCCGGCCGCTCGCAGAGATCGTCCACCTGCAGCTGATCCACAATGCGCTGCGCCACCTGCTGCGGCGACTGCCGCAGTTGCTTGGCCAGCGGCATCGCCAGGTTGGCCTGATAGTCGCCAAACCGCGCGTCCTGCGCCGGCCGGATCATCTCCAGCAAGTCGTCCACCGAGTCGACAAGCGACAGAAGGACTGGACGAAACCGCTCCCGAAGCGTGGCAAGAATGCTCATGGTCTGCTCGTTCGACTGCGTTCCCTCTCGGACACCGGCCCCCACGCCGGATGCCGGCGGGCGCTGCGACGGGGCAGGCAAGAGGCCTGCCTCCCCTGGTGAATGCCCCATCCTAGCAGCGCCGGGCGGATCTGCGGAGACGGCCTCGTAACCGCGCGCCGCGACGCACCACCAGATCTTATAGATCGTATCGATCTTAGATCTCCACGCGTGGCGCGTCCGCCCAGAGCTCCTCGAGGCAGTAGAATTGCCGCGCGTCCTGGTCGAACAGGTGGATCACGACGCCGCCATAGTCCAGCACGATCCAGCGCGAGTCGTCGTAACCCTCGATGCCCAGCCGGCGGTCCTTCAGTTCACCCTGCAACTTCGCGTCGATCTCCTCACTCATCGCGTGCAACTGCCGGCGGCTCGCACCGGTGGCAATCACGAAGTAGTCGAAATGAGGTGTCTGCGCACGCGTGTCCAGGATCCGCACGTCCTGGCCTTTGTTGTCCACCGCCGTACGCGCGGCCGCCCGCGCCAGTTCAAGACTTCGCAGCGCAGCCGCACAGCTGGCCGGTTGTTTCGGGACTGTCGAGGTAGCCACCACACCTCCTTCGAGACGTCGACGTTCATACCCAGCCAAACCATTCTAAGCGCGCAGGCACGCTGCTGAAAAGCCGTTTTCCGCCCGGCAGCGCGCGGGCGCCAGGCCCGGCTCCGCCGCGACCCGCCTGCGCCGGGGGGGACGCCTCGTAGCACGCCGCCACCATTGCCAAAGTCACGGCCAGCCCTATCTTACCAGAGTGTCGCGGTGGTTCTGAGGTTCACGACGAGGAGTGCTCGCATGGCTGATTGGGTGGACGAAGGTCAGATGGCACCCGCCTTCAAGCTCACTGCCGACGACGGCGCCGAAGTGCGCCTGGCGGCCCTCAAAGGCCAACCCGTGGTCCTGTACTTGTACCCGAACGACACCACGCCT
>DAISIS010000614.1:0-3247 GCA_036821925.1 Pirellulaceae bacterium | reverse complement strand
GCCAACGTGGCCGTCTCCTTGTTCGCCGCCCCCACGGCCAGCACGACGTCGGACGGCGCGATGCGCCCCTCAACCTGTCGCGCCAGCTCCGCCGCCGCCGCCGGCCCCTCCGGCACCTGCTGCTTGAGCGTCAACAGGCTGAACAGCACGCACAGCCCGGCCAGGACGAGCACCATCCCGTAGTCAGCCAATAGTCTCTGCACGTTCCATGACTCCCCATTGAGCTCAGGCAATTGCCAGGGACAGGAGCTGCTCCTGCGTGGCACCAGCGACCTGGGTGATGTGTCCCTTGATCGTCCCTTCGCGCATGACGATGATCCGGTCGCTCATCCCGAGCACTTCCGGTAACTCGCTGCTGATCATGATTACCGCCTTGCCTTCCGCCACCAGCCGGTTCATCAGCAGGTAGATCTCGTACTTGGCCCCCACGTCGATGCCGCGCGTCGGTTCGTCGAAGATAATGATGTCGGCGTTTCTGGCGAGCCACTTGGCGAGCACCACTTTCTGCTGGTTGCCCCCCGAGAGGGTCGCGGCTGTCTGCTCCTGGCTGGTCAGGCGGATTTTCAGATCGCGGACGTACCGGGCCAGTTCCTCGCGCTCGCGGCGCTGGTCGAGAAACGGGCCGCGCAGCAGGCGGTCCAGGTTGGGCAGGCCGAAGTTGTGCCGCACTGAGTGGGGCAGGACCAGCCCCTGCCCTTTGCGGTCTTCGGTGAGCAGGCAGATGCGGTGGCGAATGGCATCCCGGGGATGGCGGATGCGTACCGGCCTGCCATCCACGAAGATCCGGCCGGCGTCGGGTGTGTCAGCGCCGAACAGGCAGCGCATGGTCTCGGTGCGGCCCGCGCCGGCCAGCCCGGCGAAGCCGAGCACCTCCCCGCTGTACGCGGTGAAACTCACGTCGCGGACAGCCATCCCTTTCGTCAGGCCTTCCACCCGCAGCCGCTCGGGGCCGCGCGGAACGCTCCGCTGCGGGAACTCCGCTTCCAGCGGGCGACCGACCATCATCTCAATCATGCGCTGCCGCGACAGCGAACTCACGGCGTCAGTGCCGACATGCTGTCCGTCGCGCAGAACCATCACACGATCCGCTGTGACGAAGATCTCGTCCAGTCGGTGGCTGATGTAGATGACCCCGAGTCCCCGCGACTTGAGCTCGCGGATGATCCCCATCAGATGCGCGACTTCCTGGGCCGTCAGTGCGGCGGTCGGTTCGTCCATCACGACAATCCGCGCGTGGACCAGCAGGGCTTTGGCGATCTCGACCATCTGCTGCTGCGCGACAGTCAGGGCGCGGCAGCGCGTCTCCGGATCGAGCGACAGCCCCAGTTTCTGGAACAGCGCGCGCGCCTCCTGCTGCTCGCGCGCGGCGCGGACGAATCCCCCCCGCGTCTGTTCCCGGCCGAGGAAGATGTTCTCACGCACCGTGAGATCGGGGATCAGGTTGAATTCCTGGTAGATCATGGAGATGCCGGCCTGCTGTGCAGCGCTGGGACTGCGCAGCGACACCGGCTGTCCATCCAGCAGGATGCGGCCGCGGTCGGGCACATGCGCGCCGCCCAGCACCTTGATCAGCGTGCTCTTCCCTGCGCCGTTCTCACCGACAATCCCCAGCACCTCGCCGCGCCGCAGTTCCAGCGACACGCCGCGGAGGGCCTGGACGCCGGGGAACGATTTCTCGATTCCCTGCATCTCCAGCAGCAGCTTCTCTCGGTCGTCGCATGACGCCATGGCGCGGTTCCCGTGTGCAAGACCCGATTGTAGCGTGTGGTGTGGCAGCGGACCACGAGTCCTGTTATGAATGGAGCAAGCAGGTCGGACGGCCTGCCTGCCCACCGACTCGATCGGTGCGGTTTTTCTGGCAGCGACCAGGAGGAGACAGGAGGAGACACGAGATGAACCATGCCATGAACCGCCGCGACTGGCTGCGCACGCTCACACTGTCCGGAACCGCCGCCAGTCTGGGTCTGTCGCTGTCCCCGACCGGCGCCGCGCAGGACGCGGGTGAGTCCAGCGGCTTTCAGAGCAGCGTGCTCAATCCGCAGGAGGTTCAGTCCGGGCGCGCCAGCCCGTCGGTCGAAGACGGGCGTGTGCTGCAGCCGGCGCGGGAACTGCCCGTGCTGCACTCGACCGACGTGCTGGTCGTCGGGGGCGGGCCGGCCGGCATCTGTGCCGCCATCGCTGCGCGGCGCGCCGGGGCCGACGTGACGCTCGTCGAGCGGTACGGGCATTTCGGCGGACTGTGGAGCGGGGGGCTGGTCCTCATTGTCATCGGCCACATCGTGACGGGCGGCCGGCAGGTGTGCCAAGGCATCGGCGAAGAGATGATGCGCCGCCTGGACAAGCTGGACGGCGCTATCATCAATCGTCGACCTGGAGTGCCGCCCACCGTCGACGCGGAAGCGGTGAAGTACCTCATGGTGGAGATGATCGAGGAGGCGGGGGTCAAGGTGTTCCTGCACTGCTGGGGCGTGGACGCGATCGTCAACGGGGATCAGGTGCGCGGCGCCGTATTCGAAAGCAAGTCGGGGCGGCAGGCCATCCTGGCCAAGACCGTGATCGACGCGACGGGGGACGGCGACCTGTTCGCCGCGGCCGGCGCAGCCTACGAACGGCGCGCCCACAACGTGGGGCTTGTCTCACGCATCGGCAATCTGGATCGCGTCGATCGGGCCCGGACAGCCGCGGCACAGGCGCCGCGGAACCTGGGGGACGCGACGCCGGTGCCCGGTGTCAACTGGGTCAACATGCACGGTCCGGAAGTGGACGGGCTGGATGTCGAAGTGCTCACGCGCCTGGAGATGAACCACCGGAAATTCATCTGGAACAACACGATGAAGATCCGCCATACGCCGGGCTACGAGCAGGTGTACCTCGTCGAGACCGCTCCCCAACTCGGGGTCCGCATCACACGCGTGTTGCGGGGCCTGCACACCGTCACCGTGGACGACATCAAAAACGCCACGCAGTATCCGGATGTGATTGGCGTGGGGGGCGCGTCCAGCGGCGAACATGGCCCCTGGCAGATTCCCTACGGAGCGCTGGTGCCCGAGAAGATCGACAACGTGCTGGCGGCCGGCCGCTGCATCAGCGCCGAGATGCGGATGGCCGATCTCGTGCGTCTGATACCGAACTGCTTCGTGACCGGCCACGCGGCCGGCGTGGCGGCGGCGGTCGCGGTGCAGGACGGTTGCACGCCGCGGCAGGTGGAGGTGGCCAAGGTCCAGAAGATCCTGCGGGACCAGGAGGC
>DAISIS010000613.1:0-3250 GCA_036821925.1 Pirellulaceae bacterium | reverse complement strand
ACGCCAACGACCAGGTGTCTGCCAGCTTCGACAACGGCACGTACGTGCGGGTCCAGGCGACGACGCAGTTCTACAACGGCGCGCTGCAGATGATCGCGCAGCGGCTCGAACGGGTCGACCCGTCCACGATCGACGAAACCGACTTCCAGACGCTGGCGGACACCGACATCGACCAGCTGGCCTCGCGGCTGACGGCCATGCTGCGCGGCGTGAAGCACTATCATCTGCGGTGCCTGGCCGAGTGCTTCCTGATGGACGAGCAGTTCATGGAGAAGTTCCTGCGGGCTCCGGCGGGGATCAAGAACCACCACGCCTACCATGGCGGGCTGGTGGAACACGTGGTGAGTCTGATGGAGCTGTCCGCCGCGGTCGCCCCGCTCTATCCCGAGCTGGACGCCGACCTGCTGCTGCTGGGCGCCTTCCTGCACGATGTCGGAAAAATCCACGAACTGACCTACGACCGTGAGCTAGGCTACAGTGACGAGGGGCAGCTGATCGGCCACCTGGTCATCGCCGTGGAACTGCTGGATCAGAAGATCAGGGAATCCCAGTCGCTCTGCAACGAGCCCTTTCCCGATCAGCTGCGTCTGCTGCTCAAGCACATGATCCTGAGCCATCACGGGGAATACGAGTTTGGCAGTCCCAAACTCCCCATGACCCGCGAGGCGGTGGCGCTCCACTTCCTCGACAATCTGGACGCCAAACTGCAGTTGTTCAATCTGCTCATCCAGGGCGACGCCAACACCGAAAGCAACTGGACACCCTATCAACCCAATCTCGGCCGCAAGCTGTACAAGGCGACGGCCAGCGACAGCGCAGCCGAAGAGCCCTGAGCGGGACACGCACCGCCCCCGGGAATGCCCACGCATGAATCTGACTGATCTCGAGCTGCTGCTGCTCAAACATGTGAAGTCGGCCGGTTACCGGCCGGTCAAGCCCCGCGTGATCACCAAGCAGCTGGGCCTACCTGCGGCGCGGAAGCCGGACGTGCGCAAGGCCATCAAGCGGCTGGTCAAACACGGGCTCATCACGTACGGAGCAAACCATCTGGTCCAGACGGGCGGAGCCCCCGCACCGGCCGCGGCGGCCGGGATCGTGGGGGTCTTCCAGCGCACGGCGGGCGGCTTTGGCTTCGTCAAGCCGCGCGTGAGCGAGGCCTCTCCCGCCGGCTCGCCCGACATCTATATCCCGGCCAGCCGCGCCGGCGACGCCGCCACCGGCGACATTGTCCGCGTCCAGCTGCGGAGGTCCAAAGGGGGCGGGCCCGCCCCGCGTCTGCGCGGCGAGATCGTGGAAGTGCTGGAACGCGAGACGCACCAGTTCGTCGGGCGGTACCGGCCGCGCGGCGACATGCCGCTGGTCCAGGTGGACGGCAAGCTCTTCGCGCAGCCGATCCCGGTCGGGGACCCAGGCGCGAAAAACGTACGCCCCGACGATATCGTCGTGATCGAAATGGTCCGTTTCCCGTCCCACACGCACGACGGTGAAGCGGTCATCACCGAGGTGCTCGGCCCCCGCGGCACCCCCGGTGTCGACACCTTGTCGATCATCCGCGCCTACGCCCTGCCCGACGCGTTTCCCGAAGACGTGCTGGCGTCGGCGCGCGAGCAGGCGGAGTCGTTCGACCCGGCGCAGCTGGATGGCCGCAGGGACCTGACAGCGCTGACCGTGATCACCATCGATCCGGCCGACGCCCGCGATTTCGACGACGCCATCTCGCTCGAGCAGCTGGACCACGGGCACTGGCGGCTGGGCGTCCACATCGCCGACGTCACGCACTTCGTCCCCGCCAGGTCGCCGCTGGATCGGGAGGCCCGGGAGCGCGGGACGAGCGTGTACCTGCCCGATCGCGTCATCCCGATGCTCCCCGAGATCATCTCCAATCATCTGGCCAGCCTGCAGCCGCACCGGGTGCGGTTCGCGCGGACGGTGTTCCTGGAGTTCGCGCCGGACGGCGTGCGGGTGAGCACGGACATCGTCCGCTCCGCGATCCAGAGTGTGCAGCGGTTCAGCTACGAGGAGGTCCAGAGCTATCTGCACAAGCCTGCTCCCTGGAAGAAGAAGCTGACTCCGGAAGTCTGCGCGCTGCTGGGGCACATGCACACGCTGGCCATGCTGCTGCGGCAACGCCGTCTCGATCGCGGCGCGCTGGAACTGGTGCTCCCCGAAATCAAACTCGAACTCGACGACGCCGGCAAGGTCGCCGGCGCGACGGCCGTCGCACACGACGAGAGCCATCAGATCATCGAAGAGTTCATGCTGGCGGCCAACGAGGCGGTCGCGGAACACCTCACGCAACGCGACGTGCTGTTCCTGCGCCGCGTGCACGCCCCGCCCGCTCCCACCAAGCTGCGTGACCTGACCGCCTTCGTGCGCCAGCTGGGAATCCCGTGCGACAGCCTGGAAAGCCGCTTCGAAATCAAACGCATCCTCGCGCACGTGGCGGGCCGGCCGGAAGAGTCGGCCGTGAACTACGCCGTGCTGCGCAGCATGCAGAAGGCGGTCTACGGGCCCGAAAGCGAACGCCACTATGCCCTGAACACCACCCACTACTGCCACTTCACCTCGCCCATCCGCCGCTACCCCGACCTGACCGTCCACCGGCTGCTCGACCAACTGGCCGACGGCCAGCGACCGCACAACGACATGCCGCAGCTGGTAATGCTCGGAGAACACTGCTCCGAACGCGAACAGCGCGCGGCGGATGCGGAACGCGAACTGGTCAAAGTCAAGCTGCTGAATTACCTGAGCCAGCACGTGGGGATGCGTCTGCAGGCGGTCATTACGGGCGTGGAGGACTTCGGGCTGTTCGTACAGGGGGTGGCACTGCCGGCCGAGGGGCTGATCCACATCAGCTCGCTGCAGGACGACTACTACCGTTACGACGCCACGTCCTACAGCCTGGTCGGGCACCGGGCGGGGCACCGGTATCGTCTGGGGGATGTGGTGCATGTGGAGGTCTTCCACGTGGATGTCGATCGCCGCGAGCTGGACTTCCGCATCGCCCGTGCTGCCGACGCCTTTGCATTGCGCGTGGTGCAGGCACGCCCGCTCAAGGCGTTGCCCGAGGCGGCAGTACCGAGCTACGACGACCTGCTGCACGGCTGAGAGCTACTTCTTGGCGCCTTTCAGGCTTCCGGTGATGCCTCCGGACGGCGAACCGGCCGCACAGACGGTTCGGTGATCGGGTACCGAATTCCACAGGGCCGACGGCGCCTGGAACCGCAGAATCTCGTACTTCGACTTACCG
>DAISIS010000612.1:0-3268 GCA_036821925.1 Pirellulaceae bacterium | reverse complement strand
GATTCTCTGCCGCCCTGGGCGCGTCAGACGCTGCAGGAACACGCCGGTGACCGGCGGTCGCACCTGTACTCGCTCGACCAGTTCGAGGCGGCCGTCACACACGATCCGCTGTGGAATGCCGCCCAGCGTCAGTTGGTCCAGGAAGGCCGGATGCACAACTACCTGCGGATGCTGTGGGGCAAGAAGATCCTCGAGTGGACGCCGCAGCCCCAGGAGGCGCTGGCCATCCTGATCGAGCTCAACAACAAGTACGCCCTCGACGGCCGCGATCCGAACTCCTACAGCGGCATATGCTGGTGTTTGGGCCGGTACGACCGCGCGTGGGGGCCCGAACGGCCCGTGTACGGCAAGGTCCGCTACATGAGCAGCGAAAACACGGCGCGCAAAGTGCGCGTGCAGGCCTACCTCGAGCGGTACGCCCCGCCAGGCGACGACGCCCGGCGCAGCTGACGTGCGTCAACAACAGGCCGGACGCGATGCACACCGCGTTCCAGGCTGCACCCCGCTGCGGCACCCGACCCGGTCAGTGCGCGCAGCAGTTCTCCGGACAGACATCGGGCCAGGGGGCCAGGCTCCCGGCCGCGCGCGGCGGCGCCCCGGCAGTCCGCTCCAGGATCAGTTCGCGCAGCATGGCGATGAAGCGCGGATGCGTGCCCGGTGTGAGGGCCCGCACCATGCGCAGCCCGAGCGCGTCGCACAGCTGCCGGGCCTCATAGTCCAGGTCGTACAGCACCTCCAGATGGTCCGACATGAAACCGAACGGGACCACTACGACGTCGGTGATGTGGCCATCCGCGGCAAGCGAACGCAGGTGCGCGCCAATGTCGGGCTCCAACCACGGCTGGGACGGCGGCCCGCTGCGACTCTGGTACACAAGCGCTGCCGGAAAGTCCCCCACCTGCTCCCTCACCAGGTGCAGCGTCTCCTTGAGTTGACACTCATACTGGCACCCCCGCGCCATCGCCAGCGGAATGCTGTGCGCGGTGAACACCAGCTGCGCCGTGGCGTGCCGCGCCGGAACCACCTCGCGCAGCGCCTGCCTCACACGGTCGACCAGCGTCTCGATCAGCCCCGGATGGTTGAAGAAGAGCCGAATCTTGTCCACCTCAGGAGCCCGCACGCCGAGCGCCGTCCGAGACCGCTCGAGGTCCTCGCGGTACTGCCGGCAGCCGGAATACGAGCTGTAGGCAGAAGTAACCAGCGCCAAGGCCCGCCGCACGCCGTCGTCCGCCATCTGACGCATGGTGTCGGTCAGCAGCGGATGCCAGTTCCGATTGCCCCAGTAGATCGGCAGGGCCGGACCACCAGCAGCCAGCTCGGCAGCCAGCGCGGCCAGCAGGTCCCGGTTCTGCTGATTGATCGGACTCACCCCGTCAAAGTGGTAGTAATGCTCGGCCACCTCCAGCATCCGCTCGCGCGGCACGTTCCGGCCGCGTAAGACGTTCTCCAGGAATGGCAGCACATCCGCCCGGCACTCCGGACCGCCGAACGACACCAGCAACAGAGCATCATAGGGTTCGCGCATACCTGAACTTAATGCCTCCGAGCGATTATCACCAGTGGGAACGTCGGGCGGAGACCGCTCAGACGGGTCTGACTGCCCGGCCTCGCCAGGCCCGTTGACGGGGCGGTCTGGACGGCTTTTCCTGCTTGCCAGATGTACGGTCGCGACTACAGTCTTCTGGGCCCTCAGTGAGCCACTCAACGGGGTTTATGAACGGGGTTTACAGACCATTCCAGGAGCTTGACCATGCCGGCTGGAAGTACATGCCAGACGCCGCAAGTGGAACCGCCGATCCGGCAGCACCCGCGCGCTGTAGCGCAGCGAACTGCCCACGGCCGGCACGCTCCGGCGCGGTCTGCCGACCTGGCGGCCATCGAGCAGGCGGTCCGGACGATTCTGGTAGCGGTCGGCGAAGACCCTGATCGTTCGGGACTGATCGACACCCCGCGGCGCGTGGCCCGCATGTATGCCGAGATGTTCGCTGGGCTGCAGGCGGACCCGGCACGGCACCTGCAGGTGACCTTTCCGGAAGACTACGACGAGATCGTGCTGGTCCGCGACATCCCGTTCACCAGCATGTGCGAGCATCACCTGCTCCCCTTCAGCGGCGTGGCCCACGTGGCCTACATCCCGCACGGATGCGTCACGGGCCTGAGCAAATTGGCACGGGTGGTGGAGGAGGTGGCCAGGCGTCCCCAGGTTCAGGAGCGCATGACGCACACCATCGCCGATCTGGTGGAACGAGCGTTGGGCTCAAGCGGTGTCGCAGTGGTGATTCAGGCCGAGCATTCCTGCATGTCAATTCGTGGTGTGCAGAAGCCGGGCAGCACCACGGTCACCAGCGCGCTGCGGGGCGTGTTCAAGACCAACAACGCGAGCCGGGCAGAGGTCCTGGCATTGATCAACCAGAAGCATTGACATCTCCACACCAACAGGAATCGTCCGCCGGCTGTGGTCGCGCCGTCGCCGACCGCCGACGATGAGGGGCGCCTGCCATGCTGATCCAAAAAGACTACAAGTTCTATGCCGCACATCGCAACGAAGAGTTGACCGACAAGTGCCGCAATCTGCACGGGCATCGGTACGGCATCCGATGCTTCTTCGAAGTGCAGCGAACCGGTTCCTACTCCACACTCTTCGGCGACTTCGATGCGCAGATTGAACCGTTCCTGAGGCAACACTATGACCACTCCCTGCTGATCCACGTCCACGACCCGCTCTACGACACGCTGCGCGGGCACACCGAGCGGACGGGGGAGTGCTTCCGCATGGTGGAGTTCGACGCGCCGACGTCGGTCGAAAACCTGGCATATCGCCTGTTTTCGGAGATCACCCAGCTGGGATTCCAGCTGCAGCGGATTGAAGTGCGGGAAACCGATTCCTCAGTCGTCGTCTACACACGCGACGACTGGGTCGCCGACAACCGCTCCCGATGTTTTTCTCAGCAACAACGTATGGCCCAGTGCACTCGAGCAGGCCGGAATCATGAAGGTATCTCCCTCACCAATTGACGTGCGACGCTACGACGCGGTCGTGCACCTGCTGTTGCAGGATCCGAGCCTGGACTTTCACGAGGTAGCCCGGCGATCCGGAGTGTCCGAACATACCGTGCGGAAGATCTGGGAAGGGAAGATCAGCCGACCGCCGACCGTGGTGCTCGAGCGTCTGACCAAACCGCGCCGCTGCGGCGACTGCGGCGCCCTCTGCTGCGAATGGCCCTGTGTGATCTGCTCGATCCGGCGCCGCAACACCCCCGCCCGCTCG
>DAISIS010000611.1:0-3271 GCA_036821925.1 Pirellulaceae bacterium | reverse complement strand
AAGAGGGCTTCCAGCAATGGCGAAAGCGAACATTCACGATATTCGCAATCTCGTGGTCTGTGGGCACGGCGGATGTGGTAAGACGACGCTCGTCGACCATCTTCTGACCAGGACCGGGGCGGTCAATGCGCATCCGAGCGTGGATGAGGGCACCAGCATCTGCGACTTCGACCCGGAAGAGAAGCACCACAAGTACACGATCGAGGCGAAGGTTGTTCATTTCGAGCACGGTGGCCGGCATTTCCAGCTGCTCGACACGCCCGGTTATCCCGACTTCATCGGCCAGACGATTGGAGCCATGCAGGGGGTGGACATGGCGGCCATTGTGGTCAATGCCCAGGCCGGCATTGAGGTCAACACGCGGCGCGTCTTTGCGGAGGCGGGCAAGGCGGGCCTGGGCCGCATGATCGTGATTAACAAGATGGATGCCGAGAACATCGACTTCCCGGCCCTGGTGGACAGCATCCGCGAAATGTGGGGGGGCGCCTGCGTGCTGTGGAACGTCCCGCTCGGACACGGTGCGACGTTTACCGGCGTGGTCAGCACGCTTCACGTGCCCGCCGACACCACCGGCGCGCTGATCGATCCGCACGAAATCCACGATCCGCTGCTGGAATCGATGATCGAGGTCGACGAAGGGGTCATGGAACGCTACTTCGACGGCACGCCGCCGACCGACGAGGAGCTCTCCGGGCTGATTGTGCGGGCGATTGCCGAAGGCACGCTGGTCCCCATCGTCTGCTGTTCCGGCAAGACGGGGGTGGGAGTGGCGGAGCTCCTCGACGCGGTGGCCACCTGCGGCCTGGCCCCCGATACGCGGCCACGCACGGTCAGCAAGGGTGACGAACAGATGCAGGTGATAGCCGATCCCACCGGGCCGCTGGTGGCGCACGTCTTCAAGACTCGCATTGACCCGTTCGTCCAGAAGCTGAGTTTTATCCGCATCCACTCCGGCACCATTCAACGCGACGACATTGTGCCGGTCAGCACGGCGCGCAAGCCGGTCAAGCTGGGACCGCTGCTGCGCGTGCAGGCGGCCGATACCCAGCCGGTCGACCAGGCGGGGCCGGGCGAGATCGTGGCCATCGCCAAGATGGACGAACTGCCGACCGGCGCCACACTCGGCGACTGGCGCTTCCCCCCCATCGTCTTCCCGACACCCATGGTCGGACTGGCCGTGACCCCCAAGAGTCGCGGGGATGAAACCAAGCTCTCCGGCGCGCTGCACAAAGTGGTCGAAGAGGACCCCACCTTCCGGCTCGACCGCGACGCCCAGACCAAGGAACTGGTGATCACCGGCATGAGTGAGCTGCACCTGACGGTCATCCGCGAACGGCTGGCGCGGCGCGACAAACTGGAGGTGGACACGAAAGAGCCGAAGATCCCGTTCCGCGAAACCATTCAGGTCAAGGCGGAAGGCAGCTACCGGCACAAGAAGCAGTCGGGGGGGCGTGGGCAGTTCGGCGAAGTGCACATTCGTATGTTCCCGTTGCCGCGCGGCACGAACATCGAAGAGTTCGCCACCAAGACGAATTTCCCGCAGCTCAAGGAATATCACTACGACGAAACCAACAACTTCCTGTGGGTCGATTCGGTCGTCGGTGGCGTGATCCCCGGCAACTTCATGCCGGCCATCGAGAAGGGGTTCCGGGATCGGCTCGGTCGCGGTGTGATCGCCGGCTATCAGGTGCAGGACGTCGGCGTGGAAGTGCACTTCGGCAAGCACCATCCCGTCGACAGCTCGGAAGCCGCCTTCAAGACCGCGGCCTCCATGGTGTTCCGCAACGTCTTCCAGCAGGCCAAGCCGGCGCTGCTCGAACCAGTCGTCAAGCTCGAAATCACGGTCCCCGAGGCGAACGTCGGGGACGTGTACAGCGACATGTCGAGCCGCGGCGGGCGTGTGTCCGGCAGCGACTCCGCCGGCGGGGGGCTGCAGACCGTGCGGTGCGAAGTGCCGCTGCGCAGCGTCACCACCTACGCCCGCACGCTCTCGAGCATGACGGGGGGGCAGGGGAGCTACACGATGGATTTCAGCCACTACGACGTCATGCCGGCCAACGTGCAGCAGGAAATCATCGCCAAGTCGAAGCTCGAGGAAGAAGAGGAAGACTGACGCGGGGGCAAGGCGATTGCCGCCTGGGCTGCACGCATCCAGGGTGGCACCCGGAACGACCGCCGGGTGACCGGGTCTGGATCTGATGCTGCGCCGCGAGAAACACGCTTGACACCTGTGGCCTGCTTCGATAAATTACTTTGTAGTACAAAGTAACTTCTGGGGAGGTGTGCCATGGACGCTGACGAAGCCGCTGCCCGCATGCAGGAAATCCAGCGGATCATGGAGCGGGCGACACTCTTTACGCTGCTGCCCGGCGCGGCGGCGGTGGTTGGTGGGCTGTTGGTGTTGGCGGGCTGCGCCGTCAGTCATGGAATGATCCGGTCGCTGGACTTTGCCGCGATCCTGGACCTGTCGTTTGCCCGCCAGGCTTCGTTCTGCGTGATGTGGCTTGCCATTGGCGTCAGCGGCGTGCTGGTGGAGGTGATTCTCACGAACCGAGCGGCTGCGCGCCAGCAACTGGTGCCGGCCCAGCGTCCGATGCGGGTGGCCGCGTTCTCGCTCACTCCGAGCGTGGTCGTGGCCATGGTGTTGACGGTCAAGTTCCTGATCCCACTCGAGCCGCGGGCGGAGGAGATTCAGTACATCGTGCCGGTCTGGATGATGCTCTACGGCACGGGCGTCTATACGGCCGGATTGTTTTCGATTCAGCCGCCCCGCCTTCTCGGCCTGGCGTTCCTCGCGTTGGGCGTCGTCGCGTTGTTGGGGTTCCCGCAGTACGGTGTCGTCTCGGCCGCGGTGTCATTTGGCCTGCTCCACATTCTCTTTGGGCTCTATATCCTCCGGAAACAGCGGCAGACGGTGATCGCATGAACGAACCCGTCAAACCCGATGATATCGACGCGGTCATTCACGAACGCGCGCGACTGGCCATTGTCGCGGCGCTGGCCGTGTCAGCGGAGTTGAGTTTCAACGAGTTGAAATCGATGCTGGGGCTGACCGATGGGAACCTCAGCGCCCACTCGCGCACGCTCGATGCGGCGGGATATATCGTCGTCGAGAAGACCTTTCGCGGACGCCGACCCTACACGACCCTGCGTCTGACCCCCAAGGGCAGAAAGGCCTTCTCGCGTTACCTGGAGACATTGCGCCAGATCGTCGACCGCGGCAGCCACGCCACGGACGACACCGCGTGAATGCCGCGGACGACTGCGGAAT
>DAISIS010000610.1:0-3275 GCA_036821925.1 Pirellulaceae bacterium | reverse complement strand
CCGACTTGCTGTCTACGTCCGGCACCGCGTCGTCGTCGTGGAACTGGACCCCCTCAAAACCGAGCTTCTTGTATGAGGCCAGCTTCTTGGAGAACTCGATCGTCGGTCGCACCGGCGGCCCGAACGGGTCGGCCCCCTCGCTGATGTTCCACGGCCCAAACGAAAAACGGTATTCAGTCGACATCTGCCTAACCTCCTCGCAAGAATCGAAAATCTGTCACTTGTATTGGCTCAGCACCGCGTGCGCCCACGGGAATTTGCAGGAGCCCGCGAGCGACCGGCCGGCGCTAGTCGGCCGCCACGCCAGCCAGGCGGGCCGTCTCCGCATAATCACGCAGGCCGGCCGTCGCGCCCCGCGCCGTCACACAGCAGGCGCCGGCAGCCGCCGCCAGACGCCCGGCCTCCTCGATTGTCTTGCCGCGCAGCAGCCCGGTGAGCAGTCCGGCATAGAAGCTGTCCCCCGCTCCGGTCGTGTCCATCACGGGACCCGGGGGCTGCACCTGGTCGATCTTCAGGTATTGGCCCGCCCGGGCACTCAACAACGCACCGGCAGATCCCAGCTTGACCCCCAACACGCCCGGCGCCCCACAGGCGCGATAGATGTCGACGATCCGCCGCGGATCCGACTCACCCGTCTGGTGCTTCGCCTCCGACAAGCTCGGGACATAGACATCCAGATGCGGCAGCAGCTGCTCCAACGGCTCCATCGTCCCACCATCCCCGGCCGCGTCGAGCGCTGTCTGGCAGCCTGTCTCCCGGATGGCGGCCAGCACTTCCGCCAGGTCGGATTCCAGGTTGGGCATCAGCGAGTAGTAGCCGATCAGCGCCATCCGGCTCTGCGCAAAGAGATCCAGGTTCTCGAGGAACAACGCTTTGTCCATCTGCTTGGGGGCACCGACGCAGTGGGCAAAACTCCGTTCCCCCGAAGGATCGATCAGCACGGCCGTGGTGCTCGTCGCACCGTCCGGGAGCGTTAGCAGACGCTGGGCATCCACATGCTCCTCCGCGTAGCGGCGGCGGATGACCGAGGCCCATTCGTCGTCCCCCACCAGGCTGAACGCGGCGACCCGCATACCCAGCCTCGTCATAGCGATCCCCGAATTCGACACGATGCCGCCGGTCGTGACGCCGATCGGATCGGCCTGTATCAGACGGCCGCCCCCGATCGGCGTGGTCAATGGCACCGGCCACACCAGCAGGTCCACGACGCACGAACCGCAGAGCACACAGTCAAAGGTCTTCTCGGCCACCACCTGTCGCCTTCTTCAACAAAGGGGAATGCTGTGCGTATCGGGCCGTGTGCGGCCCAGCCACGAGTCCTGGATCATACCCGATCCGCCGGGCGGTTTCTATCCGCGGCACAGAATCGTTATTTGAGCTATAATTGGGCGCGCTGCAAGCTGCCGCGGAGCGGGCCGGGACGTGGGTGCCACGCGCAGGCCACCTGCCCCCGCGCACAGAACCCGTCCGGCAGGCCGACGGCACCCGACCGGCAGCGTCTCCCGGCCCCAGCACCATGCGAAAAACACTCGACCAAAAACTGGCCCGGATGCTCGCCGACTCGAGTTGCCGCGACTTCCTCCTCGCCGATGCGAAGGACGCCGACATGGCGTTTGGACTCTCGGCCCCCGGGCAGAGTCCCGAACACTATGCGGCCGAAGCGCGATTCCGCACGTTGGCCGAATACCGCCAGCTGATTCGCGACATCGTCGAACAGGGGCTGATCGATATAGCCCTGATGAGCGTCAGCTCCAATGGGCTGCTGACCATTCAGGAGCGGCTGTTCGACAACAGTCCGGTAACGCCGGCCGTCCGCGCAAACGACACCACCGACATCTGGCTGGCGGCCGGCTCGGGGCAGTACGGTTCGCATCCCTCGCTCCCCTTCCGCACGGCGACGATCGACCATGCGATGTGCGGCAAGAGCAACTGCGCGCCCGGCGAACGGCACCTAGGAGCCGACCTGGGGCTGTACTCGATCACCCTCAACAACGATGTCCAGCTGGATCATCAGACGCTGAGCGCGTACAACGCGTTTCGGCTGGAGGCCGAGGAGAAGGGGTTCCGGCACTTCCTGGAGGTCTTCCCTCCCAACGCCTGCCCCAAGGCCTGCCCGCGGGACATCCCACGGTTCGTCAACGACAGCATCGTACGCGTACTGGCCGGCGTGACAGGCCGTGGCCGGCCCCTGTTCCTCAAAATCCCCTACTTCGGGCCGGCCGCGATGGAGGCGCTGGCATCTTACGACCCGTCCCTGATCGTGGGGATCCTGGGGGGTTCGGCCGGGACGACCTACGACGCCTTCCACATGCTCTGGGAGGCCAAACGGCACGGCGCTCGCATCGCGCTGTTTGGACGCAAGATCAACCACGCCGAACATCAGCTGACCTTCATCAGCTACCTGCGCGCCGTCGCCGACGACCAACTGGCGCCGGACGAGGCCGTGCGTGCCTACCACGGCGACCTGCAACGGCTGAAGATCCGGCCTCAGCGGAGCCTGGCGGACGATCTGCTGCTGACGCCGACGGCCGTCAGCTACGGCAGCGCATCGCCGGTCCGGCCAGCCGCGGCCGGCGCACTGCAGTCCTCCGCCAGCCGCTCTCCGGAACCGGACTTCCGCAATATGACGGCGGCAGAGAAGGTCAATTGGAATCTCGCCCGCTGGCGCAGAATCCTCGGCGGCTGAACACGGCGTCTCCCCCCGCGTACCGCCCGCTACGGGCCGGTCCAATCGGGGTTCGGCTGCGGCATCTGGGCCTGCACCTCCTCGCGCCACTGCTGCAGCTGTGCGCGGAGGTCCGCGGCACGGTCCGGCAGACGCTGCGACAGTTCAGACGCTTCCCCCACGTCCGAGCCGAGGTCGTAGAGCTCCACATGCCGATCCTCCGCGTATTCAAGCAGCTTCCAGTCTCCCAACCGGATCGCACTTACCGGGGTCGTCGTGGCGTAGTAATGCGGATAATGGAAGAACAGCGGGCGCGGTGGCCTGACTACGTCAGGGTCGGCCAGCAGGGGCGTGACGTCCAGGCCGTCGACCGCCGGCAGCGAGTCGTGCCGGACCCCCGTCGCGGCCAGCAGCGTGGGATACAGATCGCACGAGCAGACGGGGGTGTGGCAGACGGCGCCGGCCGGTGCCTGGCCGGGCCATTTGACAATCAGCGGCACGCGGATTCCGCCTTCGTAGAGCGATCCCTTTCCGGACCGCAACGGCGCATTACTGGTGACCGGCATGTCAGGTTGATAGCGGCACGTTCCCACGTAGCCGCCATTGTCCG
>DAISIS010000609.1:0-3299 GCA_036821925.1 Pirellulaceae bacterium | reverse complement strand
GCACCACTGTCGCGCAGAGAAACTCCCTTCGGTGCTGATCAGCAGACGCTGGCGGCATCCGCGCCGCAGGAACAGGCACAATTGCCGGCGCAGCTCCAGTTCGCCAGCGGTGGGAAGCCCCGGCGTGAAGGACTCCAGCGCCACGCTCCGGGCGTGGGCCTGCTCGAGCTGCGCATCCGTCAGGTAACGCACGTCGCCAATCTGCCGGCTCTTGATGATCGTCTTCGCAGCGAACTCAAAGGCCTCGAAACGCTGAAAGGCATGCGAGAGGGACACGCCACCCACCACGACGCCGTGGTTCTCCAGGATGACACTGTCGCAGCCCGCCTGGAAAGCCTCCGCGATGTGGCTGCCCAACTGGCGGCTGCCTGGCAGCGCATAGGGGGCGAACCCCGTCTGACCGCACATGAAGCGTGCCTGATGAAAGAGCCGCGTATCGGGTGTCTGCCGACAGATGCTGAAGGCCACCAGCGCCACCGGGTGTGCATGCACCACCGCTCCAATATCGGGCCGCGCTTCATACACAGCCTGGTGAAACGGGAATTCAGAAGATGGCCGATGCGGCCCCTCGGTGACTCCGTCTGCCGTCACCCGCACAATGTCATCACGCGTCAGACTCCCCTTGTCGACCCGTGCCGGTGTGATCCAGATGTCCCCCGCCGGCTCACGAATCGACAGATTGCCGCCCGACGTCGTCGTCATCCGGTACCGGTAGATCCGTTCCATCGTACGCATGATCTGGTCGCGCGGATGAGTCATCTGCCTGCTCATGTGCTTCCTTCCCGGTGGACAACGCGGTCACGTCCAAGACTATCGGACACCATTATGGTCTTCGGCTGGCGGGCAGTCGAGACACGCACTGGCGGCAAGACCGAAGTGGGGCGCTGTTGACAAGGCCCTTTCGTCACGACGCCGCGGTGGGGGTGCCCTGCCTGGGAGGCACTCGCGACGGGCTGTGAACATGGCCTGCGGACAGGACGCACGTGTTGGCCACCGGCCATGCGCATCGGCATCCGCGCGGTGTCCGAAGGCAGGCTGAACTGGCTGATCGGGATGTGTAGAATAGGGTGACTGGTTGACGGACCGAACTCCGCTAAGACGCATTAAGAAGACAGGAGGCCCGGCAATGGACCATCGATGTACGCGCAGAGTGTTTTTGAGGACGTTGGGAGCGGCTGCGGGAGCGACGATGGGAGGCAGCGTGCTGCTGGCGCAGCAACTGCCGGCGGTTCCGGTGCCAGCCGCCGGGCCCACGCCCTCTGGTCCGCTGGCGCGGCCGTCGGCCGTGTCGCTGATCCATGGTGAGAGTCGGCGAAAGATCGTCTGCGAGTCGCTAGTGGCGATCGAAGACCAGATCCTGCCGCTGCTGCGGACGAAGAAGCATGTCGTGATCAAGCCGAACATGGTGAGCACGCAGGAGCAACTGGCAGCCACGCACGTGGACGCGTTGCACGGCATCCTGGACTTCCTGGCGCCGCGTTTCAAGGGTCCTGTCGTGATCGCCGAATCCTCGGCCGGTTTCACCACGGAGGGTTTCGACAATTTCGGCTACCGGCAGGTGATCTCCGAACACAAGCCGCTGCCGATCAGCCTGGTCGATTTGAACGAGGAGGGGGCCTATCAGACCCACACGATCTTCAACGGCGACCTGCATGCCGTGCCCGTGCGGCTGGCCGCCCGGTTGCTGGACCCTGACGCGTTCATCATCTGTGCGTGCATGCTCAAGACCCATAATGTGACCGTGGCGACGCTGTCTCTCAAGAACATGGCGCTGGGTGCGCCGCTGCACAGTGCCCGCCAGGAGAGCCATCCGTGGCACGACAAGCGTCTCTATCACGGCGGCGTGCGGCAGACGCTCGTGGACATCATGCTGACTTGCCAGCGGCTGCATCCGTTCTGGGGCGTGACGGTCATCGACGGCTTTGAAGGAATGGAGGGCAACGGGCCGGCGGGTGGTACGGCGGTGCCGTCGCGGATCGCAATCAGTTCTATCGACTACGTCGCGGCGGATCGTGTGGGCATTGAAGCGATGGGGATCGACCCTGCCTGGGTGGGACACCTGCAATTCTGTGCGCAGGCCGGCCTGGGCCAGAACGATCTGTCCAAGATCGATATCCGGGGAGCCCGGATCGCGGATGTGGTCCGGAAATACAGGATGCACGACGACATCGAGCGCGAGCTGAAGTGGCTCGGCCCGATGCTGGAAGTGCCCGAAAAACTCGGCTGAGAAGAACTGAATCCTCGCATCCCCGCAGGACGGAGACGAAGCGCCATGGGCACGATCAAGATCCCTCGCAGAGCGTTCATCCAGGGTGTGGCCGCCGCAGGTGCTGTGTCCTGGACGTCTTTACGCGCGTTCGGCGGCGGCGACTGGAACGCAAACAACGCCCTCGAGCGCGCGATGGAGCGCGCGGCGAAGTGCTGCCTCGCGTGGTTGAACCCCGCCGAGCATTATTTGCCCGTGGGCGGGTACGAGCCGGCGCACGATACGGGTCGTTGGTGGGACGCGATGCTGCGCTACGAAGCGGAGACAGGCGTGCGGATCCCCGATCCGATGGAGAGCGCGATGATGGAGAACTTGCACGCGTTGACCGACAATCCGGCGGCGCTCCTTGCCAGCGACCTGTGCAATCCGCACAATCTGCGCGAGTCCCTGCTTGCGTATACCGCGCTGGTAGAGCATCGGCAGAGCGACTGGGCGCGGCAACAGGGGCGCACACTCGTAGACACGATCCTCAGTCTGCTCGGGACGGATGGCCAGCTGGACTATGAGCAACTGGCGGTGCGTGTGGGAAAACCGCTGACGGCCGACCCGCTGATGATCCACCGTGCGTCGGTGGGCCAGTGGTTCAATGCCACGGCAGCTACCGGCCGGGCCCTGGAAGCGCTCGTGTGGTTTCACGCAGCGACGGGCGACACGGCGGCGCTAGACCTGGCACGTCGCCTGGCCGCCGTGCATCTGCGCCAGACTGTGGATCCCGCAGGGAAGGTCCGTGCTGAGTTGCTCGATCCGCACCATGTCGGCCACAACCATTCGTATCTGGGCACGCTGCGCGGACTCGTGCTGTACGCCCTGGCGAGCGGTGAACAGCACTACGCGGACGCCGTGGCGCTGACCTATCGCCGGGGGCTCTGGGGCACGACTGTCAGCCATTCGGGCTGGACACCCCACGACCAAGGCAAGACGCGTTTTCCCGATGGTGCAGGTGATCCGGTGGGCGAACATGCGAGCTGCGGCGATGTCGCACAGATCGCGCTGTGGCTCGCGCTGCGCCATGGGCACACAGAACTGCTGGACG
>DAISIS010000608.1:0-3299 GCA_036821925.1 Pirellulaceae bacterium | reverse complement strand
CGAAATACCCAAGCACGGGGGGAAGGACGAATGACGAAATACCCAAGCACGAGGGAATGGCGAATGATCGGGGGTGGAGGCGGAGCGGGACCTGCACCGCATGTCACGGTGTTACTCGTCAGTCGTCACCTTTTCTCGCTTCCGATCGCGCGTGCGGGTTGAAGTGCATTTTGGCGCGGATCTCGTCCTTGAGTTGTTCGAGGACGGACGACTTATCGGTTTCCTGGAGGATGCGGCGGACGACGGTTTTCGGCGCTTCGCCGCCCCAGGACGAGCCGTGTTCGAAGTAGTACTTGGCGGCCTGGCCGACAACGAACGATCCGTAGCCGGCGGCAGCGCCTTGGGGGACGGCGGTCAGCACGGTGCCGAAGCCCAGGGTGAGGCCTTTGAAGGACGACGACAGGACGTGGGTGGTCATTTCGCCGAGCATGACCCAGCCGGCCGCTTTGACGATGGACGCCACGAGGCTGCGCGCGTGCATGGTGGACAGTTCCAGTCCGTAGATGTGGGCCAGGGTGACGACCATCGTCACGTCGACGGCGGTGCCGCCCAGCACATCGGCCACGGCGACCGGGTTGAAGGCGACGGCCACGGCTTTGAGTCCCGCGTAGCTGGCGATGACCTGTCGTGCTCGGCGATCGCGCAGCGCGACGCGGACCGCTGCGATCCGATCGCTCTTGTCGGCCGCGTACATGGCGGCGTTGAGGGTGAGCAGTTCCTTGCCTTCGGCCGCCAGCACCTCGAGGATCCGCACTTTAAGCTGTTCCACATCGGGCGCGGGCTTGCGCCACTCGCGCCGCTGCGTGCCGTCCGGCGACTCGATCACGTACTCCACCTCGCGTGGGTCGGCCGCCACAGCCACGATGTTCTCGGGCGGAACCAGGTCGGCGACCCGTTCTGCGGCCAGCACATCCAGCAGCCGGGCGCGTTGGTCGCGCGAGTAGAGATCGATCTTGTTGAGTACGAGGATGATCGGCTTGTTGACCTGGGCCAAGGCGGCCAGCGCCGTGTATTCGGTCTCGTTGAGGTCCGAGTCGGTGACGACCAGGATCAGATCGGCCTGCTGGGCCGCCTGGCTGGCCATCAGCGCCCGGTCTTGCCCGCCGACTTCGTTCAGCCCCGGCGTATCGACCAGCACGACCTGTGAGTCGGCCAGGCCGGGGACGCAGTAGCCCGAGCCGTCCCAGGGCACATGCCAGACTTCCCGCGTCCAGCCGCCTTGGACGTCCACCTGGGCGACGGCCTGTCCGACCAGCGCGTTGATGAGCGCTGATTTGCCGGTACTGATCTCGCCAAACACGGCGATCTCGATGCGTCCGGCGGTCAGTTTCCGCAGCATCTCCTGGAGCGCGTGCAGTTCACCGTGCAGCTTCCGCTTCTCGTCCGGCGAGCAGGTGCGCAGTTTGTCCAGCGTCCGCTCGACCGACGCAATCGCCTGTCGGTAGTGCTCGTCATCAAGTGCATGCGGCCGATTGTCACTACTCATGCCTGCACACTTCCATCATTCGTCATTCGTCCTTCGTCCTTCCTTCGTGCTTGGGTATTTCGTCCTTCGTCATTCCCCTCCCCTTTCCTTCCTCCCACCGCCGCCTGCAGCAGCGATTTCAATTCGGCGGCGGTGGTGAGGCGTTGCCATTCGCGTCGGGCGAGGCTGGCCAGTCCGCCCTCCGGCTGTTTCATTTCGTGTTTGAAGTAGTGGATGAAGACAGCGCCGACCCAACGCGTGATGAGTGCCTGGACGAGGCCCTGGAGCACGCCGCCGGCGATGGTGCCGGCGCCGGGGACGGTCTTGAGCAGCGACGCGATGGCGGCGGTCACGGCCGGGGTGGCGGCCGTGACGCCGAGGATGCCCAGCAGGTTTTTGCCGAGCTGGCCCAGCAGGTTCACCGCCACGTCGAAGTCGACGTCCTGGCGGTAGACCTTGGCCAGCTCGACCACCATCTTCACCGTCACTGCGCTGCCCGCGGCCAGATCCAACAGCGGCAGCGGACTGATCGCCGCGGCGCCACCGGCGCCCCACATGTAGCGGTCGACCACTTCCCAGGCGCGTGTATCGAGCGTCGCCTGGACGTTCGCCCGCGCCGACTCGACCAGCCCGCGCGACTGGAGCAGGAGGTTGGCCAGCAGCAGGTCGCGGCCGTCGCGCCGCACGATGTCCAGCATGCGAGCGGCGAGCTGCGAGATGTCGGGGGGCACGTCGACCAGCTCTTCGACCTCCTGCCCGTCGGGCGCCAGCCGCACACGGCGGCGTTGCGTGGGCAGGGACTGTACCGGCACCACATCCGCGGCGCTGACCATGCCCCGCACCTGCTGCGCCAGCTGATCGAGCAGCCGCTGCCGCTCCACCGGCTCGTACCAGTCCCGCTTGTTCAGGCAGACCAGCACGCGTTTCTCCATGTCGCTCAGCCGGCGCAGCAGTTGGAACTCCGAGTCCCGCAGCGGACCGTCCACCACCAGCAGCACCAGATCCGCATTCTCGGCCGCGTCGGCCGACACCTCCGCATGCTCCGCGCCACGCACCTCCCCCAGCCCCGGCGTGTCGACCAGCCACACGTGATCGATCCCCGGCCAGGGGATCTCGTTGCGTTGGAGCGTCGTGCCGCCCCGGGCGTCGGTGGCGAATACGTCCCGGCCGGCCAAAGCGTTGAGCAGCGCCGACTTGCCGCTCGAGACGGTCCCGAACGCGACGATCTCCAGCCGCTGCTCCTCACGCTTCTGCTCCAGCTGCCGGATCGCCGGCGCCAGCTTGCTGCGCAGCGCGGCCGCCGCGGCATCGTCCTGCAGGTCGAAGACCGCCGCCAGGTTCTCGTCTATCTCGCGGCACTTCGCCTCCTGCGACAGCTCGCTCGGGCTCCTGTCCCGCCGCTCCCGCCGCGCCGCCTTCGCCCGCGTCCGCAACCACAGGCGGCCCAGAATCCACAGCGTGGCGCTCAACAACAACAACGCGCCCGTCCCCACCACGCTGAAGTAAACCGCGACCCAGATCGGCCCGGCGTCCTGCACCAGCCGATACTGCTCGACCAGCTTGCCGGGCAGATACAGCAGCAACACCCCGACCGCTGAGAGCACCACCAACAGCAGGAAACCCGTGGTTGTTTGAGATGGTTTCATGGGCACGGAAGGAAGGTCTAATGACGAAATACCCAAGCACGAGGGGAATGACGAAGGACGAGATACCCAAGCACGAGGGGAAGGTCTAATGACGAAATACCCAAGCACGAAGGAATGACGAATGACGAAGGATGAACGGTCCGGACGATCGATTCTCTGGAGGGGGCGTGCATCCTGTCAATCCCGTT
>DAISIS010000607.1:0-3313 GCA_036821925.1 Pirellulaceae bacterium | reverse complement strand
CCGAGCGGCTGCGGTAAGACCACGCTGCTGCACGTCATCGCCGGCATCTCCGTCGGCGAGTCGGGGGAAATCCGGATCGACGGTATCAACCTGGCGCGACTGTCCGAGGCGGGACGCGATCGCTTCCGCGCCGCCAAACTCGGCTATGTGTTCCAGACGTTCAATCTGCTGCCCGCTTTCACCGCCCTGGAAAACGTGCTGCTCGGTATGACGTTCGCGCGCGGCCGAAAAGATGTCGGCCGCGCCCGGCACCTGCTCGACCGTGTCGGCCTGGCGCATCGGGCCGATCACAAGCCCACGGCCCTGTCGGTCGGCGAGCAGCAGCGCGTGGCCGTGGCGCGCGCGCTGGCCAACCGCCCCCGACTGCTGCTGGCCGATGAACCAACCGCCAACGTGGACCCCGCCAATCAACAGCGCATCATCGACCTGATCCGGGATACGTGCCGCGAAGAGAACATCGCCCTGCTGATCGTCACGCATGCCACCGAAGTGGCCGTCCAGTTCTCGCGGGTCGAGCGGCTGTTGGAGCTCAACCGGGTGATCAGCAGCAACTGAGGCCGCATGCCTGCCCAGACGCGGTATCCGCCCAGGTGATTGCCTGCCTCTTGAGGGGGGCTGGTTGTGTCTGGATGCCGGGGGGGCTGTGCGGCTGGTGAACTGGGGTGGTTCGAGCAGCGTATGGGGTAAGGCACTGCCCGTGACGGGGCATGATTCGCACCGGGTGAACCAAGAGGCAACACAGCGGCTATGAGCGCGGACATTGACGACAGAGCGGATGTTGACGACTACCGCGAGGAGTATGAGGCGGACGATCAGGCGTATGAGGCTTACCGGTCGTTGAGCAAGACGGCCGTGGGATCGCTGGTTGCCATGCTGATCGGGCTGAGCGGACTGGTGTTCCCGATGCTGTTGGCCAGTGCGGTGTTGGGGGTCGTCCTGGGGATCGTCGCGTGGCGCAGCTTGCGCCGGTATCCAGACGAACTGACGGGCCGCCCGGCGGCCATTCTGGGGCTGTTTGGGTCGCTCGCCATACTGGCCGGCGGTTCCGCGCTGCACACCTACGTGTATCTGACGGAGGTTCCGCCCGGCTACACGCGTATCTCGTTTGCCCAGTTGCAGCCGAAGGCGACGGATGCCGGGACGGGTGAGGCGGTGTTGCCAACGGAGTTGGATGGCCAGCGGATATTTGTCAAGGGCTACGTGCACCCGGGTGTGGCGAGCACCGGGGAGGTGAAGAAGTTCATCCTGGTGCCGGACATGGGGACGTGTTGTTTTGGTGGGCAGCCGAAGCTGACGGACATGGTTGAGGTGACGATTCGCAACGCGCCGGGGGTGCGGTACAGCCAGTTCAAGCGACGGTTAGGCGGGACCTTCCACGTCACCGGACGGGTCAAGGCGGTCGCGGGGGGGCTGCAGGGTGGTCTGTACGAGTTGGACGCCGACTACGTCAAGTGAGCGTGCCGGCCGGGGCCAGTGAGCGCCGGCCGGAGTGGGCGGAGTGGGCAGTGGGTGGTGGCGATCAGGCGCCTGCGCACCAGTCGGGTTGCGGGCGTGGGTGAATCGTGGGTTGGGCTGTGACCAACGCTTCGATCTGCTGCCGCATGGCGTTCACTTCGGCACTGGTCTGGTGGACGCGCAGCTGCAGGTCGAAGGTGCAGACGCCGCCCGGCTCCAGTGGTACGACGCGTCCGTGCTGGGCTTCGAACGAGCGGGTGTTGGGGAAGTTGGTGGCCGGCTCCAGTCCCGTGACGTAGCCGTCGGATTCGGCTTCCGGGTTCTTCCACAGCGAGAAGCACGGGAGTTGCGTGGTGTTGAAGTGCAGGCTCACGCCGCGCTGGCCCTGCGGATCAATGAGCAGCACGGCCGTCTGTTGCTGGTCATCCCCTTGCAGGTGGAAGAAATAGACCTGTTCGGACACCCCGGCCTGAGGTGCCGGGTAGTGGGGCCAATCGGCCAGCGCGGCGGCGGCCACCGGGTCACGCGGCATCATGGTCCGGGTGGGAATCACCACCTCGGCGCCTGGGCCGACGAGTGGGGGTCCGAAGTTGATGTGGTAGAGCAGCTGGATGTCGGTGGGTTTGCCCGACAGGTTGGCGACCGTATCGCGGATCGACAGAGCGGTCTCGCCGACGCGGGTGGTCACGGTGGTTGACATGCGCAGCTTGCCGCAGAGGAAGCGGGCCTCGTCGACCACGCCGGCCACCGTCAGTTCCCCCGACTCGCCATCGGCATGCACGTCCAGTTGATGCGCCGGCTGGTTGGCCACGCGCCCGTGCAGGCCGTACCGCAGTCGGCCGTTGTCGGCGAACTCCGGTGCGCCGTTGCTTTCCAGGCCGCAGCGGACGAGCAGTTCATCGAAGCCGCTCAGCCAGCCGAGTCCGCTGGGTTCAGCCAGCGGCACCAGGCTGGGGTGCACCGGCCCACGCACGGGTGAGTTCCAGCCGATGGCGAGATCGCCGGCCCAGACTTTCCAGATCCCCATGCCGCGTGTGGGCAGCACATCGAAGCGCAGCGGTCCGTTATCGACATGCACGACATCCACACCATCGCTCAGCCCGCCGTAGAGGCGTCGTTTCTCGATCATGTAGCCCGTTTTGGGCCCGCCCACCATGTCGGGCGTAATGCGTGCCTGCTCGACGTAGGTCTGGTTTGTCCCGTGCATCCAGGTCCAGGTTTTCTGTGCCATGCCGGCCGCTCCTCGTGTCAGGATTCAGGTGCGTGGTGCGGTGTGCAGCGCAGCCGCTGCGGGTACTAATGTACGGCGCGGCGTGCGGCGTGACCAGCAGCGTTGGGGGTGGTAATTTTGGGGCGTACCTTGCGGGTGGGCCGCAAAGCGAATACAAAACACGGATGCCAAACACTGGTTGGTAGCCATTCACTGAAGCAAGTGCTGGAGGATGATAATGACTGCGTCAAACGTGATTCAAGGCAGCGCTGTGGCTCCCGTGCTGAAAGAGGCTCTGGCCGCCGGCGGAGGTCTGTTGCGACTGACTCCGACCTGGGTGCCGCGCAGCTTCCTGCATCCCGGCCGCCGCCTGAAGCTGCATCCGGACGACCTGTACGCGTACGGGGCGGAGCGCGGAGGGATCGACGAACGCTGGTTTGGCAGCACGACGGAGGCGGCGAACGAAGGACGCGTATGGCATGAAGGACTCAGTTTCGTCAGCTTCAACGGCCAGCAATTCACGCTCAAAGAGGCGGTGGCGGCCGCGGGACCGCGGGTGATCGGCCAGCGGATGTGGGACACATACAAACGGTGGCCGGTGTACTCCAAGTTCTTCGACAACATGGGCCCCATCCCGCACCACATGCA
>DAISIS010000606.1:0-3314 GCA_036821925.1 Pirellulaceae bacterium | reverse complement strand
TTGAGGCCCACCCGGAGCTGATGTGCGGCGTCTGCTGCCGGCAACGCCAGAGATGCCGGGGAGACCTCGATGCCCACCGTGTACACGTACAAGTCAGCCGCCTCGCGAGGCTGACCGACCGCCACGGCGGTGGCCGCACGCAGCGCACCGCGCGTGACCGTCAACACACCGGTGCCCGCAGTGTGGCCCACCAACTGGCCGGTCGCTGTGACGGTGAACACGGGCAGCGCAGAGGAGGCCCAAGTGACGTAAGCCGGGTCCAGTTCCACGTTCAGCTGATCGGCAAAGCTGCCCGTCACGACGACGCGGCTCATGTCCCCCACGTCGAGCCGCGGCAGCCGGTTCTGGATGTCCAGGGAGACCAGCGGTGCGCCGCTGACCGTGATGGGGATCGTCACCTCAGGCGAGGTGTTGGCGCCGTCGTCGGCGATGACGGTCACACTAGCGCCACCCGTGTAACCGGCCTCCGGTGCAAACCACACGGACTGGCCGTCCGCGCTCAGCTGCGCCGTACCGTGGGTGACGCCGGTGATACGATAGCTGAGCCCATCCCCCTCGGGATCGGTGGCGACACCGCTGACGGCGATGGTCACTCCCAAGCCTTCGTGAGTCAGCAGCGGGTCGATCTGCGGCCCTGCGACCGGTGCGCGGTTGGCAGTGAACCCGAAGTTCGCACTGAGAATCTGCCGGTCCGTGGCCTCAATGACGCCGTTGCCGTCCAGGTCCGCCACCGGATCGAAGCGGGGGCCGCCGCTTGTGCTGCCCAGCGCCGCGTCGAGTCGTGCGCGGTCGAGTTCGTCCACCCGGCCATCTGCGTTGAGGTCACCTGCCACTGCTACCTCAAGTGTGTAGGCGCCCAACGTCGCAGCGTCGGTGCCCTGCACAAGCAGTTGATGCAACCCGCTGCGCGAGATCGCCAGTAACGCCTCAACGCGCCCGGCACTTGCGAAACTCGACACGGCCGGCACCCCGTCCACGCGTGGCACATCAAGCAACGGACCGCCGGCGGCGGTCCGGAGGACCGCTCGCACCAGCAACTGACTGGTGGCCACAGACGCCAACTCGCTCGGGTGTATCCCGAATGAATAGCGGTCCACAGCTGCCTCCGCCAACTGGCCGCCGGTTACGTCACCGGCCAGCAGCGATGCGCTGCCCAGATGTTTCTGCAGGGGCACCACGGCGGGCGTGCCGTCGTAGACGATCGCCTCCCCGGCGCTGCCGTGCACGGCGAGCGTGAGCCGATGCGGGTCAAGCTGATCGTATCCGTAGTGCGTGGACTCGCCCGTGCTCAGACGCCGCACGAGTACGAGGTTGCCCACGGTATCGTACTGATAGGTCCAGGTTTCGCCGTCGGGGTCAATCACGCGGGCCAGGCGGCCTGCCGCATCCTGCACGAACCGGATGGCCGGACCCGCCAGGGTGCTGATCCCGCTGTCAGCCAAGAACCACCGCTGACCGCCCGGATCCCTCCGTTCGGTAATCCCCTGTGCCGAATCGATCAGGTACCGCGTCCCGTCCGGCCCCGTCAACGTATAGTCGGGACCGGAGAGGAACGGGCTCGCGGGGTGATAAGATTGTCCCGTTGCCTGATCGAAATACTGCGTGCCGGACCTGACGAGCAGTGTATCGACCGACGAGAGCTGCCACTGGCTGCCGGACACCCCGACCCACGCCGGCCGATAATACGTGCCGCCGGCAACCTGCAACGCCTCGGGTGCGAACTGGAATCCGATGCGCGCGCCGCCCGGCACGGTCAGATACAGCCGCGTGCGATCGTCCAGCGCGCGAAACAGTCCGATCGACTCGTCGCCAGTCGCCTGGACGTTCGTCTGCAGGTCGACGTCGCGGAAATCCAGGCTCCACCCATAGCCGGCGCTCCCCACGGTATCGCGGCGGAGCGAGTCGTACGAACGCGTGAGTGCGAACGACGAGCCGGCCAGCGTCCACACCAGGTCCGTCTCGCAGCGCCGGTAGGCACCTGCTTTGGCCGGCGTGCTGATTTCCAGACTTGTCTCCGTCTGCGACTGGCGACCGCTCACATCCCGCGCCGTCAAGATCAGTTGATAGAAGCCGTTCGTGAACTCATCCGGCATGAGCGTCATCAGCGGCTGCGCATCGACAGTCGACTCACCCGCGGCCAACTGCCGCAACTCGTTCGTGCCCAGCGTCCTGATTTCCAGTTTCCACCAGTCCAGATTCGTGTCCAGCACGCTGGCCACAATCGGCGCTGGCGCGGTGACCAGCTGCAGCGACTCCGGGGCGGCAAAGGACACCGCTGGTGCGGTCTTGTCGAGCGGATCGCGAACCCGCAGCCACGCCTGCGCGGCACCGACCAGCGAGTCAACGTCGGTCGCCGTCGCTTCGATCAGCAGCTTGCCGGGCGCCGGAGCGACAATGGTGGCGCGGCCCCACGCGTCGAGCGTCACGGCAGTCCCATCCACCCGGAGCGCAAGGTCCGCAATCTCCCCCAGGCCTTCGGCACTGGCGTGGATCACCACCCGCTGCCCTGGAATGGCCGGGAAACCGGGCGTCAGTTCGAGCCAGACCCGCGGCCCTGTCGGAACGACGGCGGCGGCCAGGACGATCGACGTGGACGTGGTGGCCTCGCCGTCCGACACCCGGATCGCGACCATGTATTCACCCGCCTGGCCCGGTTCCGGCGTCCACACGAACTGGCCGGTATGCGGATCGATCGCCGCCCCCTCGGGCAGGTTCACGCCGCTGAAGGTCAACGTGCTCCCGGCATCGGGGTCCACCGCGTTGATGGAGAATGACAGCGTTCCACCCAACGCCACACTGTGGTTGCCGACCTCCAACGCCGGTGGACGGTTGACGTTCCCGACGTGCAGCGTCACCTCCATCATATCGGTCAACCCACCGCTGTCTTCGACGACGAAGGTGACCGGATAGTCTCCCGCTTGATCGTACGTCGGAGTCCAGGTGAATCGGCCGTTGCGCGCATCGAACCGTGCCCCCGGCGGCAACACGTCCAGAGTGCGATAGACCAGCGCGTCATGGTCGGGATCGAGCCCGGCAACCACGAACTCCAACTGCTGCTGCTCGAGCACGTCCTGGGATGCAGCCGCCACGAAGTGCGGGGCCTGATTCGTGTTCGTCACCAAGATGGTGATGCTCGTCGCGGTGGAACGGTGCCCGTCGGTCACACGCAGCTCGATGTCCGGGTAGTCTCCCGCCTGGTCCAGCCCCGGAGTCCACTGCAGCACACCCAGACGCGGATCGAAAGCGGCTCCGAACGGCAGATTCGTGGCGGAATACCACAGCAGGTCGCCATCGCCGTCCGTGCCGGCCAGTGT
>DAISIS010000605.1:0-3314 GCA_036821925.1 Pirellulaceae bacterium | reverse complement strand
GCGAAACAGAACCGAACGGGTCAGGTTCGACGGTTCAATCCGGTCGCAGTCGATCAGGTGGAGCTGCCCGAGTCCGAGCAGCGCGAGGTTCTTGAGCACTTCGTTGCCCAGCGCCCCGGCGCCGACGACGAGGACACGGGCACGGGCCAGCCGCTCCTGATCCCACCACGCAATCAGACGCAGGCGGGAATACCGGTCGTCGTCGTCGATTACCAGCGTGTCGTCAGGCATCACGCATTCTAATCCAAGAACACGATGTCCTGGTCCTCTGCGGGAACGAGCTCCGCGTCAATGACCTCTTCACCGCAGTCGTCAATGATCAGCACCTCCACAGAGGCCAGCGGTTGGCGCGCGGCCGGCGCAAGCGCCGCATGTGCCGCGTGGATGCCCACCGGTACACGCGGCCCGCAACCGACGCGATTCCGGATGGGACGCGCGTCGAGCGGCAGCGGATGGAGCGTCTGGGTCTTGGCCCACAACGCCGCCTCCCGATTGTACGGACTCTCCACGTCATAGTTGCGGTAGCGGATCATGTCCCAGAGCATCTCGCACAGTCGATCCAGACTCAGACTCGGAACCCAGTGCGTGGCGTACCCACCCAGGCACACCACACCACTGGCCGAGATGTTGGGATGAAAAACGGGGGACATCCAGGTCAGCTCCGGCATCAGACGCGGATACGCAGCGCCGAGCTTGATCCGGACTTCGTGCGTCTCGCGCAGCAACACCTGTTCGCTGCCCTCTGGACGCCACAGCCCCCGCCCCGAAAACCGGACCAGATACTTCTCGGCCGGTTCCCCCACCGCTTCGAAGTCCAGGATCGAACTCTCGGCACGCAGCTGCTCCAATGCCTTGCGGTCACTTCTCAGGCGACGTATTCGCGGCGACTCGCGCATCAGGTGAGTGTCTCCCGCTTCCCGCTTTCCGCTTTCCGGTTCCCGGTCCCGGATCGAAAATCCTAAGCCCGCGACGATCTCGGGATACACGATCAGATGGTCGCCGTCCCCGACCTGCGCGTCGAGCAGCGTCTGATCGTCGCGCAGACGCCGCCCCCCTTCCTTGTGATCCAGGCTGTAACTCATGGGCTGACCGTCCGGGCCCATGACCGGCAGGTTCATCTTGGTGATGATGTTGGGCAGAATCCGCTTCACCGTCACGGTGTCAGCAATGACCGCGTCGACACTCTTGGCACCCGTCTGATCCAAGAACGTCACGCGTGTTCCTCTGCGCCCCTCATGCGACCCCTGTCCACTCATTGTCCAACTCCATGCACAACAGGTCGGGTAAGGAATCTCGACCAGCAGCGTCGATCGGTCGTCCGCAGCGCGTCCGCTCCTCGTGCCCCAGGCGAGCCTGGATCGTGTATAACTCGTCAAGGGGGCTCGGGTCGTGACGCGTCCGCCAGCGTATTCGCCGAGGATCTGTTTATCTTAGCCGGGCTGGGGGTTGATTCCAAGCAGCGCGATGGGGGCGCGGTGGTGTGAGCCCGGCCGCTGGAGCCGGCAGATGGTCGGGTTTCGCTCACGGTCTGTCCGGCGCGCCCGGCCGACCGCCGCAGCGCGCTACTGTACGTCGACAATCTGAAGTGCCAGTTGGTTCATCACTTGCAGCACACTCATCACCGCCGACTCGGCTTGATCGGCCGAGAGGTTAGAATGCCGGAGTTTGATGTGGCCGCCGCCAATGCCACCCAGTCCGAGGGTGGCATCCAGCGGGATCCAGCGGTCGGTGATCCACACTTCATTCCACATGTGGAAGGCGAAACCCTGGTCGCCGGGCGAGTAGACGAGTCCGACGCAGACGCGGGCGGGGATCTGGCGGGCGCGGCACAGGGCTGCCAGCAGCACGGCGTGCTCGGTGCAATCCCCTTCGAGCGACTGGGCCACGTCCGCGGCGGTGGCGAACCCCTGGCTGAAGTTCTTCTTCTCGATCCCGGCGTGAACCCATTGTTCGAGCGCCAGGCAGATCTGCCAGGGATCGGTAGCCTCGGCTGCAACGCCGTTGGCGATCTGGGTGACGCGCTGGTCGTCCGACTGGATCAGGTTGTTGGGCAGCCGTTCCGCGTCGGTCGGCGGCTGCTCGAGCGCGCCGTCGGTGGGCAGGTCGGGACGCAGGGCGCGCACGGTAATGCGTGCCCGCTGCGCATCGAGGGGCTCCACATGTTGTGCGGTACCTGACGCAAAGACCTCGGCCGGATTGCCGCGTTGCAGCGTGGCTTCGTAGATGACCTGCCGGGTGGCGTGCGGGCGGGGCAGGGGGGAGGCAACCCGGACAATCGTGTCGAATCCCAGATCGAAGTCGTGGCTGTCGCCGGTGGCCAGCGCCCGCTCACGCGAGGTGCGAAAGGTCTCGTGCTGCAGATCCGGAAGCTGGGACTTGATGATTTCCCCCTGCTCATCCGTCCAGCAGAACCCGTCCAGGGACAGGCTTTCTGTACGTACGGTCTGCTTGATGCGCAGCAGGTCGCGCGAGCCCTCCAGCAAGCGGGTGGTCTCGCGCTGTTGCGCTTCCAGGGTGGCGGTGGCCAGCTGCACGCCGGCCAATCCCGGCATGAGCAGGCTGACGGTCCGCGTTTCGCCCGGCTGCAGGGGAGCGCGCCGCAGCGATTCTTCCACCGCGAAGAACCCTCCCTGGTCGCCGCTCCACGCCAGTTCGGTTGTGGTCTCCTTGCCCGCCGTATGATGCGTCAGGTACGCCCGCTCACCCTCCACGCGGCCTTCCAGAATCAGGGTGGAAGCGCCCGACTCGGTCCGCTGCGAAAAGCTGCGGACGGTCCCGTCGCCGGTTTCCACGGACTGGTTCACCAACCGCATCGTGGCGACGTTTCCGAAACGTGAGATAGCGAGCTGCGCCGCGCTCACGATGGTGACCGTCGGCGGCTCGGTGTCGCTCGTGCGGGTCGTCTGCGTGTGCACACTCCCCACATGTGTGCCACCCATGAAGACGGCGTCCCAGGTCTCGCTGACGACTGCGGCCGGCTGCGGCGGCGGGGCCGCCGGCTGCGGGCGGGCTGGTTCCGTCGTCTGGCGACAGCTGACGGCTGCCACCACCAACAGTGCGCTGCCCACGCCCAGCCATAGGGAGCGCGGCGGCGGCGGCGGGGTGTGGGCGGCGTACTGGCTCGCGGGAACGGCTTGCATCGCGGTGTACTCCCGGCTCGGTCTTGGTCCAGGTGGCTGTGGGGATGGAGTATAGCAGACCGGGAGGGCCCTGTTCGAGCGGGTGTGGCGGGGCGCGCGCGAGGCCGCGCCGGCCCGTCCTGCAGGGCGTACGCGATCCATCCGGAAAATCCCCCACACGTCCGTCCGGGCAGG
>DAISIS010000604.1:0-3350 GCA_036821925.1 Pirellulaceae bacterium | reverse complement strand
CGCGCGGCGCTCGTCGTCGTCAATTGCAATGAAGAAGCTGCGGCGACGCGCCAGCGCGCTGGCCACGTGCGGATAGCGGATGTGCGAGACCATGAGCCAGGCCAGCACGCCGGTCAGCACAGGCACAATCACCATCGTCGCCGTATTGATCCGCCGGGCCCACTCCTGAGTCGACTCCGGCATCAGCACGTCAGTCAACTCGATCAGCGACGGAGTGGCGATCGCAAAGGATGCAATGGTGCCGGCTGCCATGGGGGTGGGTAACCCGGAGAAGAACGCCGTCGGCGCATGTTCGTCCTTCTGCACGTTGAATCGTGCCAGGCGGAGAATGGCACCCGCCGCATACAACGCCCCGATGCCCCACAGCAGACGGCGCTGAAACACGTCACTGTACGTGAACATGATGAAAACCGGCGCCACGCCGAACGTAATCACATCGCACAAACTGTCCAGTTCCTTGCCGAACTGGCTGGTCTGCCGCGTCATCCGGGCAATGTGGCCGTCGAGCATGTCGAACACCATGCCCAGAAAGATCAACAACGCAGCATAGAACGCCAGCACGGTCTGCGTGTGGTGGGGCCCCTGGCTGGTCACCACCGTGATCGCCGCCAGGCCGCACAGGCCGTTGGCCAGAGTACAGGCCGTCGGCAGCGCGGGAAACGTGATGTGGCGGATCTTCCGGCGACGTTTTTTCACAAAATGCATGTGCCGAACCTGTTCCTTCCCCCCAGGAGAGTTTGCCAGCGGCAGGAGGTGCCGGAGCACAACGCGGCGGTGACAGCCGGCGTGTCCACAGCTGTGGGGACCGGCCTGTGTGCTCAGCGCTGTACGTCGCCCGTATAACGGGCCATGATGGTCGTTCCCGCCTGCACTTTCTGTCCCACCCGCACCTGAATCTCCAGCCCCGGCTCCCGCGGCAGCGTCAGTTCAGTGCGCGACCCCAGTTTGATCATCCCGAATTGACCGCCATTTGGCAAGTGTTCTCCCGGCCGGACCCAGCACACAATGCGCCGGGCGATCGCCCCGGCAATCTGCCGCACCCGCAGCGCACGCAGCGGTCCGACGGTGGTTTCCAGCCGCACCTCAAGCGCCTCGTTCTCCTGGGCGGCCCGCGCCCGGAGGGCGTTGAGAAACTTGCCGGGCCGATACGTCAACCCCACCACCCGACACTGCATCGGCACGCGGTTGATGTGCACGTTGAACACCGACAGAAAAATGTCAAAGACGACCGCCGGCCCGCCCACAAATTCGTCATGATCCACCTCGCGTATGGAATACACCTGCCCGTCGGCCGGCGCCACCACCACCCCGGGCTCAGCGGGCACCGAGCGGGGCGGGTCGCGAAAGAAGAAGAGAACGAACCCGATCAACACCAGCGGCACCACCGCCACCGGCCAATACAGCCAGCATGCGATCGCCACCACGGCCAGCAGGGCACCGCCAAGAATCATGATCTCCGCCCACCCGACCCGTACAAACCCCAGACGACCGCGCCAGGCAAACGGATCGTCCTCTTCCCGCCAAGCCAAATCCCCCTGGTTCCGGTAGAACTTCAGGTCGCGCGGATCGAGAATCTCGTGGGGATACGTCCCGCCAGTCCCCAGGCGAGCCTGCCGCATGCGATCCACGTAACCGGGTCGCCCATGCCGCAGGTACCAGCGCCGCAGCCCCCCCCACGCGAGCTCACAACGCATACAGAACCCGCCTCCCGGCTGAATCGAACGGATCTCGGGCGGCAACGGCTCCACCGGCCGAGGTGACAAGATCGAGCAGTGTGCGGGGTCCTGGGGAGCGTGCGTGTGGCCGGTCATGATTCTCTGGCGTCACTGCTATTGTGGCGGGAGCGACGGATCGAGGTGCGTGCCGCGATGAAAGGCTGCATTCTGGCGGCTGACCCGGGCGTTCGTCAAGCGAGGCGGCGAACCGCACGCACGCGCCAGCTGTGCGTGATGCGCGTGTCCGCAGCGACTTGGTGTGGTGGCTCGGGCGCCCTGGTGCCCGCATTCCCGATAGGCATTCGCGGGTTGTCTGTAGCGCACTTTTCGGTTCTGTCAATTGACTCTCTGCGCCCACCAGCGTAAAAATTCAACTGGTGATCGCATCCTGTCCTTCTGGGTTTCGGACCGCGCTTCTGCTGCCACAACGGACGGGTTGTCCGTGAGTGCTGCCAAGAATGGAGACTGCCCATGGCGGCGCGAACTTCCACGACGTCGGGCGTAGCGGGTTATACGGGCGGAAGTGTCTCGCCTGCCAGCGCCAGTGGTCGGCACATCGAAGCGGCTGCCTGCACGCAGCTGCGTCAATCAGCTTACGCTGAAATGTGGCGCATTGACTGCGAGTACCATGAGGGCATTCTCACGCTGCGCGGGCGCGTGTCCAGTTTTTACATGAAGCAGATCGCGCAGACGATTGTGCAGCACGTGGATGGCGTGGAACGTGTCGTGAACCGGGTCGAGGTGGTGCGGGGTCCACTGGCGCGCTGAGTGGCTCCCGGACAGTCGCGGTAACATCGGCGCCGTCGGGTTTCTCTTGTTTTCGTCAGGAGCTACCCCCATGGAGAGCACAGCTGTGACTGCAGCTACCGCACGCGCTGCCTCGAGCGTGCTGTCGTCCCCCACAACGTTGGAGGCGGCCCCGCCACCGGCCGAGCCGCCCAGCCTGGAAATCGAGCGGGGCCCGAACTGGCTGTTCGTCCGGGTCAAGCAGTGCCGCCCCGGCCACGCGGAATCCGAGTCGCTGGCCCAGCGCGTCGCGTCCGCGCTCGACCAGCATTTCGTCAACCGCGTCGTACTCGAATTGGACGAAGCCGCGTTGCCGTGCGAGCGGCTGATCGAGGAGCTGCGCACGCTCGACCACTGGATCCAGGAACACCAGGGGGTCCTGCGGATCTGTGGCCTGCCCCCCCGCGACGCGCGGCGGTTCCATGGCGCGCACCTGCCCCACGAATTTCCACTCTATCGCGATCGCGAAGAGGCGGTCTGGGGCGGCCCCCACCACTGCCAGCCGCGCTGAGCGCCCCATCCTGTTGATCCCGTGCGTCCCGTCTTCTCCCAGCGCCGCCGCCGACGGGAGGAACAGGAGCGACCAGGTCTTCTTGTTGACACCCTCTTGTTGACAGCCCGGCCGCGCTATGCTACTGTACTATCTCACTAGTACACCTCGCAGCCATAGCCCCGGGGGTGGAGCGGCGTCATGTTCCTGCACATTCAACCGAGCGACAGTCTGGCGATTTACGACCAGGTGGTGCGGCAGGTCAAGTTTGCCGTGGCCAGCGGCGCGATCCAACCGGGCGAGCTCGTCGTATCGGTCCGCGAGTTGGCGCGGGACCTGGCCATCAATCCGAACACTGT
>DAISIS010000603.1:0-3360 GCA_036821925.1 Pirellulaceae bacterium | reverse complement strand
GGCAGGGGCTGAGCGGGTGGCGGGGCAGACGGCACGGCCTGAGCGGGGGGTTCGGCCGGCGGCACGGCCTGGGGGGGTGGCTCGGGAGACGGCTCGATATCGTGCAGCAGGCCAGGCAGTTCGGTGCTGTCTTGTCCCGGTTCCGGCACGCTCTCGAGGGGCAGCAGGGCGGGCGCAGGCGCGGCTGGCGCTGGGGCTTCAGCCGGCGCTGGGGCTTCCGCCGGCGCTGGGGCCGGCGCGGCGGGCGGCAGCTGGATGACCTCGTTGGGGATCATCCGCACCGCCTGTGCGCAATCGCTCGCCATGGTCCGCCACACCGTGGGCTCGTACCCGAAACAGGCCTGTTCCAGCCGACCGTAGTGCGGCTCAACCGCCGCCTGATGACCGTGGTCAAACTGACAGCCTGTTGTCATGATCGAGGCCAGGCCCACCGTGGCCAGCACCAGCGGCAGGCGCCGCAGGCCGCGCAACCGCAATACGAAACATCCATGCTGAATGAAGTCGGCTTTCACAGTAGCCCCCCACAGGCGTGCTCGTTTGGCGGGTCGTCCTTCACGAGACAGTTCGCGACGCCGCCGCACTGCAGCAGCGCCGATGATGGTTGACGGATGGTTTTCTTGTTCTGTCGGCCAACGACGTGCCGGCTGGCACATCCTTGTTCGGTTACGCTGCGCTCTTCATCCTAATAGCGGTACGGGTTGCCACCACCACGGAGCACCTTGCCCGAGAACCGGGTGACGGTGCCGGCGCCGAGCATGCTGAAGCCCATGACGCGTTCGAACGGCGCGATCAGCTTGCCGAGGTTGTTGTCGAAGGCCACCATGGAGTCCTCTTTCACGAAGATGCGATCGCCCGGCATCAGCTGGTAGTTGGTGCTGGTGGCGCCTTGGGCCGTGATGGCCCGCCAGTCCACTGGCAGGATCTGCATCTTGCAGGTGTCGCTCGTCGGCCGCGCCACCCAGATCTGTTTGGAGGACACATTGTCCAGGCCGTTCACGTTGGCGATGGCGTCCAGGACGGTTTCGTTGCCGGTGACCGGGAACATGGTCACGGTATCACCCAGCCCGGCACCTTCGGTGATGACGTAATACTTCTTGCTGTTGTAGGCGAACACGTTGACCGCCACCTGCGGGTCCGTCAGGTACTGCGACAGGTGGCGCTCGATCGCCTCCCGCGCTTCGTTGACGGTCATGCCCACGACAGACACGGTGCCGTACGATCCCAGGTTGATCATGCCGTCCGGACCCACCATGTGCTCGCCGGCGATCGGCTGCAGAGTGGGCAGCGCCGAGACACGAAAACTCACCTGCGCCTGCTTCACCTGCCGCCCCACAGCCTGCTCCACGGCAGCCCGCGCTTCGGCCACGGTCAGGCCGGCCACCGGGACGGGGCCATAGGTGGGTCCGAGATCGACGGTGCCGTCGATCCCCACCACGAACTCCGCCGGATCGATGTTGAAGATCGGCGTTTCCGCCGACACGAATACGGTCACCGTCACCACGTCCTGAATGTGCAGCCGGTAATCCGGGCCGGGCAGCAGCCGCACCGCGTCGATCGACAGCACGTCGGGCGGCTCGATACGGTACTCCGGCAGCGCCGCCTTGTAGAGTTCACGCGGCGTCTCATCGGGACAGACAGCCGGCGCTTCGACCAGCGGCGCGTTCTTGTACATCATGTGACAGCCCGCGCTGGTGCTCAGAAAGATGACCAGGAGCGGCAGCGGCAGAACGATGCCTCGGAAACGATGCATTCCATTCATCGGTTCGTTTTCTCATTCAAAGGGCGAATCGGCTGGTGGAGCCCAAAACGTGCCCCGACGCGTACGCGTGCTCCCCATCCCAACTCCTTCGGGCAGATCACGCCGCCGGTACACACCGATTATTGTGCACGCGCTGCAGGCCGGCCTGAAGACAGCCCACCGCGCTGTGACACTTCACCTCATCGGATCGTCAAGAGCAATAATCACACTCTTTTTCGGAACATCGGGAAAGATCCAGAAGACTGACAAGCTGAGCAGTCTGGGAGCAGGCGGACGTCCCGCCCCAATTGTGCTGACCGGCCGCAGCTGAAACCGACTCGGCCCCCCCAGACGCGCGCACTGTCGTTCTGAGCCGCAACGCGGCGGTTTTGTCGCCCGGGGTATGCCGCGTTTCTTGGTGCCGCCCTTGGGTACGGTGAGATGGCCGCGTTGCGGTACCAAAGGGACGCCCGCAGGCTGTGGCGTACCGCGGTGTGGCGAGACGCGACCTGCTATTCGAAACGCTTCACCTGCGGCACAGATCTCGCAACTGCAACAACGGAGATCTCACCTGTTGTTTCAGCTCCCCGGCTGCGTTCCGGCCGGCTATCGCCGGTAGGTCCGCATCTGGTAGAAGTGCCCCAGATTCATGAAGGTGCTGCCGGTCCCCGTCGGTGCGACACCGGTGGTCATCTGCTGCTGCTGGCTGCGACCGACGGCCCGCGCGACTTCCGCCGTGGGAGCGGGAGAGGTGGCCGCAGGAGTCACATCGCGCCGCGTCCGTTGCTCGGATTGAAAGTAGCGCAGGTAGGGACTCATCTCGTTGCGGTTGTGCGGATCCATGTACCCGATATCGCGCCGATACAGGTTCAGGTACGGGCTGAGTGTAGGCCGGCTGACCGAGCGGTTGGGACGCTGCGCGTGCGCAACGGAGCTGGCTGTCGTCCAGAAACATACGGACACGATGGCGATCACCAGCGTTTTGCGGAGCATGGCAGTTCCTCGTTCAATCGGGTTCCTTGGTAGTATCGGTATCGGCGACCCCATTCCTTCTAGATAAAATCGCCGGCACGCCCGCGGAAATCCAACCTGGCGGGCCGCGCCACGCCCTGCTACACGGGCTCGACCATGAAGTCATCGATCTCCACCGACACGCCATGCTGGATGAACTCCACGGCCACCAGCAGCCGCCGCTGGCCCCCCCGACGCTGCGTCACCACACCTTCCAGGCCCCGCATCGGGCCCGACTTGATCCGCACGCGGCGCCCGGGCATCAGCCGCCGCTCGATGGTCAGCGGCGCGTCCAACTCGATCAGACGATTCAGTTGCTTCAGGTCGTTGCGCAGTTGCCACTGGTCAGGTACTGCCAGCACCGTGGCCACACGGTTGGTCGTCAGCGCACGCACACGTTCGTCATCTCGGCCAAACATGAACACATAGCCACCGAACAGCGGCCAATACACCTCCACGATCCGACTGCGAATGCGATTCTCGCGGATGACTAACGGCAGAAAGAAAGGGATGTCGAATCGTTCGAGCTCGCGCGCCAGGGCCTTTTCATGGCGCGATCTGGTGAAGATGGCCCACCACCGGCGGTCCGAATTGCCTGGTTCATACGCCGG
>DAISIS010000602.1:0-3389 GCA_036821925.1 Pirellulaceae bacterium | reverse complement strand
ACCGACTGGCCGGCCGGCGTACGCAGCTGCGCGGCGCGTTTGAGCGGATACGACGGATCGAAGATCCCGATCTGCGCGGGGGTCACCTTCAACCCGTCGCCCGGCTCGCCCGTGGCCGTGTTGATCGGGCGCGACACCGCGTCCGTCACATCGAACAGCCGGATCTCATCGAAGAAAGCCACTCCACTTTTCTGGAAGAACCCGAAGTGGACGCGGACATGATCCACGCGGCGGGAGGGGACGAAGTGGTACGCGAACGTCTGCCAGTCGGCCGGTTCCCGGATCGAGGCGAAGTCGCGGAAATCGACGAAGTTCCCCTCCGCGTCGTACTGGTACAGGGCAATGTAGGCGATGCCCGGCCCGGCCAGCTGCGTGGCGCGGATCGCGCCCGAAGCCCGGTACTGCCGGCCGGGAGTCACGCGCACGGCCGCATAGTACCCGCCGCTGCCCGTCCACGCGTCGTCGTGCAGTTCCACCCGTGCGCAGTGCGCCCCGCGATATGGATTGTCCGCCGACTGCACGGCATAGTCGCCCGTGCGGCGCCACCGCCCGTCGAAGGCGGCGCCGCCCACCGGGATCTCGGCCGCATCCTCGAACCCGCCGTTGGCGATCAGCGACTGATCGTCGCGGGTGGCCGCCGCGAGCTTCGCCGCCAAGACCTCCTCCTCACTCTCCCACCGGCCGTCGACCTGCCGCACCAGCTTCTGAAAGGCGTAGCCTCCCAGCGTCACCAGGTCGCCGTCGGCCTGGAGGAACTCCAGCAACGATTCCCGCGCCGCCGCGGGGAACGTTTCGCCGTTCGGCAGCACCACCAGATCAAACCGCTGCCGGCACAACACCTGCCGGTCCGCCAGTTCGGCGGCCGAGACGCGCTGCACCTGGACCCCCGCATCCTGCAGGATCTCCGCCACCACAGCCGGCGCGGCAGGACACCCGCCAACCGGCATGCCCGGCTCGTCCAGCACTGCGGCGCGCGCTGCGCCCTCCGTTGCCGCCGGCTCGGGATCCGCGCCGCGAGCTACCAACGACCACATGGCCACGATCAGCAACGACGTACGGATAATCATCGTGAGACCTCCTCTCGTGCTCGGCGGACAATTCAGGTTCCCGCTGGTTCTGGCGGGGGTCTGGCTCGGCTCACGCACACCGATCGTGCCAGGCGTGTTGCACAGAGCCCACTCTCGCGAGGATAATGCCTGGGATGTCCCTTTACCACATGGACTCCCCGTAAGGAGATGACCGTTATGTCGCACGCCAAAATCTCCCGCCGCACGTTCCACCGCACCACCGCCGCCGCGGCCGGATTGACGGCGCTGCAGGCAGGCAAAGTCTGGGGAGCCAACGAACGCATCCGGCTGGGATTCATCGGACTGGCCAACCGTGGTGGCCAGCTGCTCACGGCGTTCCTGCCCCACGCGGATATGGAGATTGTCGCCTTGTGCGATGTGGCCCAGACGACGCTCGACGCCGCCCGCCAGCGGCTGGAGGGCCAGCCCGACACGTACAAGGACTTCCGCCAGATCCTCGAGCGCAAAGACGTCGACGCCGTCGTCATCGCCACCCCCGACCACTGGCATGCGCTGCAGACCATCCACGCCTGCGCAGCGGGCAAGGACGTGTACGTGGAAAAACCGGTCTCTCTGACCGTTGTGGAAGGACGCCAGATGGTGGAGGCGGCCCGGCGCAACAACCGGATCGTGCAGGTCGGCATGCACCGCCGCTCCGGCCAGCTCTATGCGCAAGCAGTGCAGATGGTCCAGTCCGGCACCATCGGGAAGGTGACCGTCACACGCAGCTACCATCGCAGCAACATGTTCCCGCTCGGCATCGGCAGGGCCGCGCCCGGCGCGCCGCCCGCTGATCTCGACTGGGACATGTGGCTCGGACCGCGCCCGAGTCGTCCGTTTCAGGACACCATTGCGCCCTACAAGTTCCGCTGGTGGACCGAATACTGCAGCCAGATTTCCAACAATGGCGTGCATTCGCTGGATATGACCCGCTGGATCATGAACGGACTGGCCCCCACGTCGATCTGCTGTATGGGGGGAAAATACGCCGTCGAGGACGATCGCACGGAACCCGACACGTCCCAGTCGATCTACGAATTCCCCACCGGCTGGCTGGCACTGTTCGGCATGTACGAAGCCAACGGCAATCCGACGACCGCCCGCAGCGGCTTCGTCGAGCTGCGCGGCACACAGGGGACCCTGTACGTCAGCGATCAGACCATCGAGATCGTGCCGGAACGAGGCGGCCAGTTCCAGGACCCGGCTTACCGGATGGAACCGGTCAAGGTGACGGGCACCGATGGGGATCTGACCACGCAGCACGCCCGCAACTTCCTCGACTGCATGCGTTCCCGCGCCACCCCGAACGCCGACATCGAGGAAGGACATCGCTCGACGACCATGAGTCTGCTGAGCAAGATCTCGCTGGCCGTCCGGCAGCGTCTCGAGTGGGATCCGCAACGCGAGCAGATCACGAACCATCCGGACGCCAATCACCTGCTGCATTACGAGTACCGCAAGCCGTGGTCGCTCGACGTCTGAGTCGGGGGGCCGGAGCGGGCAGACAGACCGGGTGCGGCGCGCCGCACACCGGCAGGTAAGCGTCAAAGTCTCACCAGCTTACCTGACACGCAAGCGGGCCTACCGCGTGTCGGGCTGTGGGTCCAGTTTCTGTGGACTGCGGCAATTCGAGTTGCCGATTGTACCAAAGACTCGCATTGTTCCGCCTGTGCGGGTTCCACCGAATTCCGGCATTGTGCCGGCCAGACCCAGCCCATCCGAACGCAGCCACCTGCCGTTCGCAGCCTGCATCATTGGCTGTCTACCATCCACAGCCAGGGGGAAATCATGTCTGCACCGTTGACTGTCCGGGACAACGTACGACCGTCTCAGCCGGCACCTGCCGCGCCGCTGCCGCACCGGCGGCGGGGAGGCAGATTGGTGCTGTCGTTGGCCTTGGTGGTGCTCACGAGCGGCTGCGGCTCGATCAGCAACTGGTACCACAACGGCTTCAAGGTCGGTCCGAACTACGGCCGCCCGGCTGCGCCCGTGGCCGATGCGTGGCTGGACGCTTACGATCAGCGCGTGCGGAGCGAGCTGCCGGACAACCCGCAGTGGTGGCTCGTGTTCGACGACCCGAAGCTGAACGAGCTGGTGCAGACGATGTACGACCAGAACCTGACGCTGCGCGCGGCGGGCATGCGTGTGCTGCAGGCCCGCGCGATGCGCGGCGTCGCGGTGGGCGGGTTGTTCCCGCAGCTGCAGGAAGGGTTCGGGTCGTACAACCGGCAGCAGCTCAGCACGACCACGGCCGGCATCGGCAAGCTGATCGGAGAGGGGCTGCCGATCAACCGCCAGTACGACACCTGGACGGCCGGTTTC
>DAISIS010000601.1:0-3393 GCA_036821925.1 Pirellulaceae bacterium | reverse complement strand
CGACAGCGTGCCGGGGCGCGCGTGCATTTTGTCAGCCAGTCCCACGCGGCGCAAGAGCGCGGCTCCTTCAGCTTCCGCCTGGTCCCGGCTGAGCTTCAGAACGTACCGGGGCGCCTCAGTGACGTTCTCCAGCACCGATCGGTGCGGAAAGAGATGGTATTGCTGAAAGACCATGCCGACGCGGCGGCGAATCTGGGCCAGCACCGTTTCGTGTGCCGCGTGCGGCGTCAGTTCCAGATCGTCAACGCGGATGCGGCCGCGGTCAAACGATTCGAGGCCGTTGATGGTCCGCAGCAGCGTGCTCTTGCCGCAGCCGGACGGACCCAGCAACGCACAGACCTCGCCGTGCGGGACTGTGAGCGAGACTCCACACAGCACATCCGCGGCTCCGAACCGCTTATGAATATCATGCAGCTCCAGCATGCGTCACTCCCGCTGCCAGGCGGCGTTCCAGACGGCGGACAAGAATCGACAGGGGATAACTCATCAGCAGGTAGAACAGCGCCGTCAGGCATCCCAGCTCGATCACAGCGCCCGTGCTCTGCGCGTGAATATAGTATTGCTTGCTGAGTTCCACCACGGTGATCACGGAGCAGACGGCGGTGTCCTTGAAGAGGGCAATGAAGTCGTTGGTGACGGCGGGAATGACCAGGCGAACAGCTTGCCAGGATCGCTGCGTTGAGCGCGCGAATCAGCGCCGCGTCGTCGCGACGCGCCAGGATCACATAATAGCCTGGCGCGACGGGATCTCCCAAACGGCGCAGACCCCCGAAACGTCGTTCGTAGAACGTGACGATCGGCAGGTCCTGCAACGTGGCGTCGACTCCGTCAATCCCCAACTCCGCCGCCCGCATCCCGTCCGTGTTGCCGTCAAACAACACCGCTTCAGTCGACGTGGGAAAGCGGCTCCGCAAAAACGTCTCGGCCGCCGAACCGCCCAGCACGGCCACGCGATGCTTCCGTTCCGGTGCCCGCTGCAGATCATCCCATTGCGTGAAGCGCGGATCGCCCTGCCGCACCAACATCTGGAGCTCATACACGTAGTAGGGGATGGATGTGCAGTAGCGCTCGGCCCACGTCTCCTTCCACTCGTAGCCGTTGAGCACGATGTCAATGTCGCCACGCTGCAGCAGATCCGGCAGCTTGTCCCACTGACCTTGTGCAAAGCGCGACGCCACCCCCAGCCTCTCAGCCAGCAGGGCCGCCAGTTCGACTTCGAAGCCCTGGACCTGCGTAGGATCATCGTCGCGCGGATAGACGTAAGGGCCCCCCCCTTCAGCATCTCCACCCCAGACGAGCACGCCGCGCTGACGAATCGCTGACAGCGTGTCCACGCCCGCCGCCTGTGCTGCGACCGTTTGCGCTGCGACGCTCAACACTCCAGCCAACTGCACCAGCGCCAGCACGGTCTGCAATGTCTGCATCAGCACTCCGGATGAGATGCGTCGTGGAGATGCCTCGCCATCGGCCCTGGACCCGGCAGCACGGCACCACTCTGCGCAAAGGCCGGCCCTCGTTGACCTCTTGCCTTGGATGCCAGATCCCACTGACCTACCGGCGCCGTCGCTTGGCAACCAGCAGGTGGCCGAGCAGGCAGCCAATCAGTCCCAGCACCAGACTCGCCGGTTCGGGTACGACCGTGGTGATGCGCGCCGCCGCATCGTAGTTTCCCCCGAACGGGACAATCCCTTGACTGAACAACGTGCCCCCTGCCGCCCCCACGCCGTCATTGCCCTGGGTCAACCCGAGTCGAGGATTCTCCGGGTTCCCGGCACCGTCCGTGAACAGGATCCCATAGACAGTGCTGGCGTCCAGCCGGATGTTGAGCGGACTGAAGTCAAAGATCCCGGTCGTGCCCGGCTCGATGGTCACGACAGTCGACTCACCCAGTGCCGCACCGGGCACATACGAATCATGGGCCGCATCCCACTTCCAGATCTGCAGCGCATACGTCAGCGAACTCGTGCCGCTGACCGCCGGACCCGCGATCTCAATCGTCGCCAGCCGACTGCTGCCTGCCAGATCAACGGGAGTCGTGAACGTCTGGGCCGTAGGCATCAACAGATTCGCTTGATCTTCAACCGGCGTCGTCAACGTGTCGAAAATGATCAAGTCCGCCGCTGCGGACCCTGACAACAGCCCCCACACGAGACACAACACAAGGCATCCAACTCGCAGCCGGATCATGATGATGCACCTCCCGTTACGACCACCGCCTACGGTCTGCTGTTGAATGTACCGCGATCGCCGCCGCGTGTAAGTACGCCCAACGCATAATTCCCGCGTTTCTTCCCGCGCCGGCACGCGGAGGAATCGGCCGCCCCCCTTTCTGGGCAGCGTCGGCACGCGCAACGCCGGCAGGCACCGTGAAACCAGGGGCCGAGATTCCAGACCAGGCACCATTGTGTGCGACCACCCCATCGCAAACAATCACGGAAGCGTCCACGGAACAAGACGACCAGAAGTCCCGCGAACGTCCCCCGGGGGACGCGTGTCTTGGTGGACTGTGGCGGATGCTATCTCGGACAGACGCTTAATGGACACCATGCACGTCAAACTGGCCACCATCGACGACGCTCCTGATATCCTGACGCTGCAACACCTTGCTTATCAGTCGGAGGCGGTGGTGTATGACGATTACACGCTGCCACCCTTGTGCGAGACGCTCGACGAGCTGACCGCCCGCTTCGCGGATCGGCGATTCCTCACCGCCGTCGACGGCGAGCGGATCGTCGGTTCCGTCCGGGCCTTCCAGGAGGGGGAAACCTGTTTTCTGGAACGGCTGATCGTGCATCCCGATTACCGGCGTCAAGGCATCGGCACTGACCTGCTCAGGCGGGTGGAAGCTGCGTTTCCAGACGCTCGGCGATTCGAGTTGTTCACGGGGCACAAGAGCGCGAGCAACATTCGCCTCTACGAACGGCTTGGCTACCGGCAGTTCCGGCAGGAGCCGGTCAGCGAGAAGGTCACGCTGGTCTTCCTGGAGAAAATGGCGTGCCAACTGGCGATCAGATCGGAGCGGCTGGAACAGATTGCCGCCACAAAAGAACTGCTGCGGGCCGAGGACGATCTGGCGCAGTTGGCTCAGACGCTGCAGGCGGACGTGCCCGACAATTGGCCCACGCCGCTGTACGACCGGGACGCCCGGCAGCACTTCCTGGACATTGTGAGTGACGACCCGGAGGCCATCGGCTGGACGGCGTGGTACATCCTGCTGTGCACGCAGCCCGCGCGCAAGACGTTGATCGGAGCGGTGGGAGCCTGCGGCGTGCCCGATGAAGCCGGATGCATTGTGATCGGCTACTCGCTGCTCGATCAGTTCCACGGCAACGGGTACGCGACAGAAGCACTGCGCGGCTTCCTGGCGTGGGCCACGCGCGATCTACGCCTGCG
>DAISIS010000600.1:0-3395 GCA_036821925.1 Pirellulaceae bacterium | reverse complement strand
CAGTCGATGCAGATGCTCGGATCCCAGATCGGAATCTCCAGCGCGATGCTCCGCTTCTCGATCTTCGCCGTATTGGTCGGGAATGTGCCGTCGACCGGCATGGCGCTGACCGGCAGCAGATCCCCCTTGCCCGCGTACATCACGGCCGTCACCTTCTGCACGAACTCGCTTTCCCCCGCAGCCGTGATCGCATGGCGCTCGAGGGTGCTCGTGGCGGCGCCGGGCACCTTGACTTCCTGCAGCTCTCCCAACGCGCCGTCCACGGCCGCGAAGTTCTTCCGCAACACCGACTCCCCGCGTTTACCGTAGGTCTTGTTGATGGCGTATTTGATCTGCTCGATCGCCTCGTCGCGCGGCAGGATCCCGGCGAGGGCGAAGAAGCAGGTCTGCATGACCGTGTTGATCCGCCCCCCCATGCCGGCCTGCTGGGCCACTTTCACTGCGTCTACGACGTAGAACTTCAGCCGCTTGGCAATGATCTGCTCCTGCGCCTCACGCGGCAGGTGATCCCAGACTTCGTCCGCGCCGAAGGGGCTGTTGAGCAGGAAGGTGGCCCCCGGATCGGCCATCTCCAGGACGTCGACCGTCTCCATGAACACGAACTGGTGGCAGGCCACGAAGCTGGCCCGATTGACCAGGTAGCTGGAGTTGATGGGGCGGGGGCTGAACCGCAGGTGCGACACGGTCATCGAGCCGGCCTTCTTCGAGTCGTAGACGAAGTAGCCCTGCGCGTACATCGGCGTGTTCTCGCCCACGATCTTCACCGAGTTCTTGCTGGCGCCGACCGTGCCGTCGCTGCCCAGCCCGTAGAACACGGCGCGGATCACGTCGTCCGCTTCGGTGGAAAACTCGGTGTCGACCTTCAAACTCAGCTGCGTCACGTCGTCGTGAATGCCGACGGTGAAGTGCCGCTTGGGCGCCTGCTGGCTCAGCTCGGCATACAGGGCCGCCGCCATCCCCGGCGTGAATTCCTTGGACGACAGCCCGTACCGCCCGCCAATAACGCGCGGCAGCGCCCCGGCATGCACCGCGCTCCAGCCTTCGACCAGCGCCGCCACGACGTCCAGATACAGCGGCTCGCCCAGCGCTCCCGGCTCCTTCGTGCGATCCAGCACGCCAATGCTGCGGACCGTCGGCGGCAGGGCCCGAATGAACGCCTCGACCGCGAACGGCCGGTAGAGCCGCACTTTGAGCAGCCCCACCTTCTCCCCCCGCTTGAGCAGCGCTTCGAGCGCCTCCTCCGTCGCGCCGACGCCGGACCCCATCATCACCACCACACGCTCGGCATCCGCCGCACCCACATAGTCGAACAGGTGGTACTGGCGACCGACCAGCTGCGCGTAGCGGTCCATGTACTGCTGGACAATCTGCGGCACCGCGTCGTAGAAGGGATTGCAGGCCTCCCGCGCCTGGAAGAATACGTCCGGGTTCTGCGCCGAGCCGCGCAGCACCGGCCGGTCCGGATTCATCGCCCGCTGCCGGAACTCCTCAATGTACTGCTGATCGATCATCGCCCGCACGTCGTCGGGGTTGAGAACCTCGATCTTGTTCACCTCGTGCGACGTGCGGAAGCCGTCGAAGAAGTGCAGGAACGGCACCCGGGACTGGAGCGTCGCCGCGTGCGAGATCATCGCCAGATCGTGAATCTCCTGCACGGAATTCGAGGCCAGCATGGCCCAGCCGCAGCTGCGGGCTGCCATCACGTCGCTGTGGTCGCCGAAAATGGACAACGCGTGCGTCGCCACTGTCCGGGCCGAAATGTGAAACACCGTCGGCAACAGCTCCCCCGCAATCTTGAACATGTTGGGGATCATCAGCAGCAGGCCCTGCGACGCCGTGAAGGTCGTCGTCAAAGCGCCCACCTGCAGCGAGCCGTGCACCGCCGCCGCCGCCCCCGCCTCGCTCTGCATCTCGATGACGTCCGGCACCACACCGAATATGTTCTTGCGGCCGACGGCCGACCAGGCGTCCGCAAACTCCCCCATCGGCGACGCCGGCGTGATGGGATAGATCGCAATGACTTCGGAGGCCTGATGCGCCACAAGTGACGCGGCTTCGTTCCCGTCGATGGTGACAAATGATCGTTGACTCACCACTCGCTCCTTTATAACTGCCAGACCGCGCGTGCTCTCCACCCGCATCGGTGGATCAGCCCCGCACGGGAAACCACCGCGACCACGTCGCGGACTACTTGTTGTTACCCACCGCGTACCCTGCATACGGCACGTTGCCATGCTGTGCGCAGACGCACACAACACGCACGATTCCCACGCGCCAGAGACTTGCGCGCGACTCGCGTGACAGCTCAGCGTGACAGCTCAGCGTGACCTGGAATCTCGCTCTCACTGCGTGCGCCGCCCAGCGTTGGGCGACCAGGCAGCGACACGGCAGACCCTCATTCTAACGAAAATGTCCGCCGTGTAAGCGGGGGGTGAAAGATCGGCCGCCCCGTGCCGCAGGCGGCGGCAGCCGCAGTGGCCGGCGGCCGGCACGATGCGGCGCGGCGGAGCACCAGACGGGCTGATTTTTCGCAGGCTTGGGTTTGTTTTTTGCCGGCCGCTCATCTGGCCGGTCCCGGCTTGGCCCGTCGGGCGGCCGAACGCACGCAGGGATTCCATCGAAGCCGCAATTGTTGTACCATCCTGCGCTGAATGGATGGTCACCTCTTTTCAAGCGGCGCGCAATTCTCTCGCCCCTTTCGGCAGGTATGCCAGGAGTCTTCGCCATGACACTTCAACTCGCCAAGCCGGCGCCTCCAGATGAAGACAAACGCTGGAAGATGGTTGAGGTGACAATGCGGCGCAGCGGTTACGCCAGTCACGCGTTGATTGAGACGCTGCACCGGGTTCAGGGATTGTTCGGATACCTCGACGAACCGGCTATGAATTTCGTGGCCGAGTCGCTCGGGCTGCCGCTGAGCAAAGTCTACGGGGTGGCGACGTTCTACCATCTGTTCTCGCTCAAACCGCAGGGCAAGCACACCTGCGTGATCTGCACCGGCACGGCCTGTTATATCAAGGGCGCCCGGGAACTGGTCGAAGCGGTGCGGCAGAAGTACGGCATCGAGCTGGGTCAGACGACTCCCGATCGGGAGCTGTCCGCTGTGGGCGCACGTTGCATCGGCGCGTGTGGTCTGGCCCCGGCCGCCGTGGTGGACGGCCAAGTGCTGGGAAACCTGACCGTCGATCGGTTGTTGGCCCGGATCGAGAAGGTGATACACGATGCAACTTGAAGAATTGTCGGAACTTGCGGCGGAAGTCCAGGAATCCCAGCAGCACTGTGACCACTGTGTGCGGGTGTGCATGGCGGCCGGCTGCCAGTCGTCGGGCGCCAAGGTCGTGTTCGATGCGCTCACCGAGAAGACGGCCGAGTCGGAGCATGTGTGCGTCAAGGGA
>DAISIS010000599.1:0-3401 GCA_036821925.1 Pirellulaceae bacterium | reverse complement strand
TTACAGCTGCCGCACGCTGCTCAGGCCGGCAGCCGACACAACGTCCACCCGGTTGTCGACGCGTCGCACGCCCGGTACGTCCTTCAGGATCGACTGCAGCACCTGCTTCAAATAGAAGCTCGGCACGCTGCCGCGGAGCGTCAGGATACCCTCGCAGAAGTCACACTTGATCTCCCGCCAGTGGCGCGTAAAGTGACAACTCTGTGACAGTCGACCTCTGACACGCTGCAACACGACATCGCACAGGTCCGCTGCTTCGTCGAAGCGAATGAAGTCCTCGTTGACTGTGCTTTCCATGGCGATTCCTTTCCTCGCTTGGGGCACCCCCCAGGGAAACCCGGACTCACTTCGCCTTACTCCTCGCAGGGAAACAGCCTTTCCCTCGGGACTCTAACATAGCCCTTCGCACTGCCGGTCTTCAACACCAAACACGACAATCCGCAGCGGATGCCCCCTCTGCTGAGCTATCATCGCTAGCTGACGGAAACTCAGGCCGCGTTGCCCTATCTGGCGCGCGCACCGAGAGTCGCACTGTGTCCGCCCGGCTCGTGGTGTTGTGGGTAGTCCCGTATCACGAGTGGCGAGCACGAGCACGTGGGGGTGCGTTCTTCATTCACCCGCGCTCGTGCTCGCCCCTCGCGCACTGCGAAAACCCCCTTCCATTCCACCCGTGCTCGTGCTCGCCGCTCGCGTCCTGCGGGGATCATCTCCCCTTCACTGCGGCGGCCCCCAACCGCGCCGATCGCCAGCTGCGGCGTGGAAAGCCAGCGACTCACCAGCGCAAGACCCAAGCGGCGGTGCCGCTCGTCAGGTCGCGCAGGCCGGGCAGTGTCTGGCCGCGATAGTACTGGCGCCGGACCGTATTGCCATAGAAATGCAGCGGCCGATATGGCCGATAAAGGATGTTCGTGTTCTCGATTTGTTCGCGTTGTGCGCCGCGTGCGATGACCGTGCCGGACCAACCCGGTTCCTTTGCCGAAGCGGTTGTCGCGACCGCAAGCCCACCGAGCAACAGGAGGTGAAACAGACAGTTCTTCATGATCTTCACAGCGTTCCCAGAGCCTTCCCTTACGTCGTTGTATCGGCGTCACCGGCCGGCATCGGCCGCGTGGCGGGGGCCGGCCCTTCAGGTGGCCTAGGGAAATATAGCGCGCAGCAGAAGCAGCGTGACCGTCAAGGTCACCGGCTAGAGGCGGAAATCGGCCCCGGAGCGTGGTGGCCTGCCCGGCCTGTAGCGGTTGTGCGGGCCGCGCTGCTCCTCACTCCTCCGCGTGCACCTGCCACTGCGCGCGGTGCACGTATCGCAGACACGCGTTGAGGATATCCAGATCGTCGGCGAAGCCGCCCGGTCGAAAGTCGTGCCGCTGGTCGTTGCTCTTCGAAAAATACCGGATGACGCCGCGCAGCCACGACTGTTCGACAGGCGAAAAGGCATCCCATTCGGCGACGAGCCGGTCGAGCACGTGGCAGATGCGTTCTGCCAGGGCCACGTTGACGCCGGGCTGCTCCCGGCTCTGGCCCTGCACATCCTCCAGGTGTGCATAGGCGGACTGCAGCAGCAGTTCGGGGTCCACCAGTTGGCCGCGGCGCACGTGTTCTTCAAGTTGCACGAGTTGCTGCGGCTTGAGCCCATCCGGAGTGTGAGGGTGATCGACCACAGCGGCATTCCTTCTGTTACGGCCCGTCGCGTGCGGGCAGGGTGGGACGGGGGTTCGTCAGGGCGCGCAGGCGAGTGACGTCGCTGCCGGGCGAAGGCTCGGGAAACGCGCGCGGCTCGGCCGGCCGCTGGGTGGCTTCGCGCGCAAACTGGCCGTACACCTGCCCCCACGGCTTGAGCTGGAGGTCTTCCGTCCAGAGCCCGCTCCAGCGCGTCAGATCGCGGCTGGTGGGGGTGTCGGCAAACGCCCAGTGCAGCCAGCCGCAAACGCGTCCGCGCGAGACTTCCAGCAGCTTCTGGCTCCACGCCACTTGGTCATCCCAGCTCTGCGTGGGCATGACGGTGCGGCCGTTGGCCTGGATATCGCCACCGCCATACCAGGCGAACTCGCCGATCATCACGGGCTTGCCCACACTGCACTCGCGCAGCACGGCTTCCAGGTATTCCCCGTTTCGATCGAGCCCGTCCGGGCTGTCACACGGCCGCGGCGGGGCAATCGGATAGAAATGAATCGTGACAAAGTCGACGTGCTGCGCGTTCTCGCGCAGGTTGAACGCCGCGTAGTGCTGCACGGCCGGCAGATAGGCCGTACTGGCCCACTGAATGTGTCCGACAGTCACCAGGTGCCGTGGAGCTCCGCGCCGAATCGCCGCCACCAGGCGGCGTGTCCAGGCATCTGCCACCGACTCACGGAACGTCTGATAGTCTGCCAGCCGCGGATCGTCCTCCGCCGGCTCGGCGGGCGGGATGGGGATCTGGCCGAGCGTCCCGAGTTCTGCGAGCGGCCGCCGGTGGGCGGCGGCAATCTGGTCCAGTGTCCCGTACTTCGCCTGCAGGTACTCGTTCCACTTCGTCTTCATCGCCGCCGATTCCCAGCGGACGGACGGTTCGTTGAGCAGGTCCCAGGCGAGGATCGTCGGATCGTCCCGGAACTGAGTCGTGAACGCCTCCCACCAAGCTTCGTTGGCCCGCAGCACTTCCTCGTCGGCAAACGGGTCCTTGCCCTGCAACCACTGCGGCACACCCTCCCAATGATCAGGGCCCGACGGTATCACCCGGATCCCCAGCTCGCGGCAGATGCTCAACAGCTGCCGGAACTTGGCGGTCCCCTCAGCGTGCACCACCCCCGGCTGCCGGTGGAACGAATCCAGCGTCAAGAACACGCGAATCGCATTGAAGCCGTGTTCGTGCAGCAGTTGCAGGTGCTGCCGCGCGCGGGCCGGATCGAAGACGTGCCACAGTTTCGGTGCCCAGCCATCGTGGGGCCCAAAGTAGTTCACTCCGACGGCCACGAACGGCTTGCCCGTCCCCTGTTCCCGCAAGGCGGTGGTCCATTCGGGCGCCACTTCGATAAACGGGAGCTCCTCGGCCGCCGCCGGCGCAGGCGACGGGACGGCCTGGCCGAGCCCCACCCATAGGACCGCACACGCCACCGCTCCGAGCCGTGGCCACCATCGCCAGTTACCGCTCAACATCGCCTTCCTCCCTTCGCATCAGACTGGTGCTGCCTTCAGCCATCTTCGCCCATGCCCGCCGGGCGCGTCAATCGTGTGGTCTCATCGTAGGATCCGGTACCGGGCCGCCCGGGACGCCGCGGGATCTGCCGCCCGGGCGGTTGTGCGAGCGTCCGCATGAATGGACAATGGATGGGAGATTGTGCTGCGGCACAGTCGGAACCACTGAACTGATCGACTTGAAGCCACACCGCACCCCGCGCTGTTCCAACACAAGGAGTATCCAAGAT
>DAISIS010000598.1:0-3439 GCA_036821925.1 Pirellulaceae bacterium | reverse complement strand
CGGAGACCGAGGCGCAGATCACGCCGGGCAACACCATTCGCGTCAAGACGCCATGCGAACAGGTGACGGTCTGGCTGTCCCCCGAACTCGTCGACTTCTCCAAGAAGATCGCCTACGGCCGCGACCGCGTGGACATCGTGCCGTCACTCGACGTCATGCTCGAAGACGTCCGCACCCGCGGCGACCGCCAGCATCCGTTCTGGGCCAAGTACAGTCCGGCCACCGGCCGCCGCTGACCGCCGCCGGCTACGGCACGTCCTTGCTCAGCAGGCAGCCGGCGACAAACCAGCCGTCGTCGTCGCTGCGGACATACACGCCGGCCGGGCCCAGGTAGCGGCGCACGGCGTCGAATTCCGGCATCTTGCCGCCGTCAATCTGCTGCTCCCGCAGGATCCCCTTCTCGTCCGGACCCAGCACGCGGTTCAACAGCTTGCCGAGCACCGTCTTCGCCTCCGGCATCTTCCCCTGCTTGATCAGCTCGTACGTCGGGCGGTACGCCTCATCCGTACGCGTGAAGAAGCGGAAACTGTCTGTGCCCGCGCCGATCTTGGACAAGGCGTCCTCGATCTGCTGATAGTCGGCCGCGTCGGACAGCACGTCGCTGCCCAGCGGGCGCTTGAGCAGGTCCACGATGAAGTCGACGTGCGAGGCGACGATCAGGTGGCCGTGGGCGACGGTCAGCGCAGAGTTGGGGAGGATCTTCTTCTCCTCTTCCTCCACCACCTGCTCGTCCTCGCCCGAGGCGAACGGATCGAAACCGGCCCCCTCAATCTTGATCTCCTCCACGTCCACCGGGGAATCGTCCGTGACGATCTCCCAGATCACCTGCCCCTCGAACTCCCGCTTCTCCGCGTCGGGATCTGACTCGAAGGCCTTGTTGAGCGTCTGCTGCACCGCCTCCGGATTGGTCAGCTCGATGGCCACCAGCAGGCGTTCACTTTCCGGCGTGATCGGGCGGCGGCAGTCGGTGATCAGCGAGGCACGCTGGGCAAAGTGATGAATCAAATCCTTGCGCAGGTCCACCTGCGGCCCGTCCTTGTCCTTCGCCAGACTCACGATGATGTCTTCCAGCAGGTCGGTGTCGGGCCCCCCCTGCAGCAGCTCATTGACCAGCGTCTTCGAGTATTCGAACGCCTCGATCATCTTCCAGTTGAAGGTCAGGTAGCCGCCCAGATCGCGGCCCACAAACGGCTGCGGCTGCAGCGTGTCGGTGTTGGGGAAGTCCAGCATCCGGGCTGCCAGGTTGTACCGCTCCGGGTTGGAACTCCCCGCTTCTCGCTTCACCGGCGGGGCATAGATCAGCGTGCGATGCAGTATCTCCTGGTCGCCCGTCGCGAAGAAGACGTGCCCGCCGACTCCCTGCAGCGCATCAAAGCCCTGGTGGGGCAGCACTTTCAACAGGTCCACCCCGCGCTTCTTGCGGCCCCCCGCCTCGGCCCGCGCTACCTGCGCGTAACCCAGCGGTTCCACAAACCAGCGAATGTGCGGCTGCATGTCACCGGCGCCGCTGGCACAGCGCTCCATTGTTGCGACAAAGGCCGGCACCTGACCCAGCGTGCTGAGTTTCTCGCCGTTGAGCCGATTGACTACGTGCTGGCACAGATCACGCCGGTCCGTCACCACCAGCATGTCCTTGTGGATCACGTACAACGCCTCCTGCGCTGCAGCGTCGGGACGCTTCTTGGGCATTTCAAACACCGTGGCCGCTACGTCCGAGATCGTCTCGCTCTTCTGCTTGGCCCCCTGCGCCAGCAGATTCCCGGTGACCTTCTCCACCAGCGCCTTGGCCTGCGCCTCGTGCCCCGTGATGTCGACCAGGATGACCGTCGCATGCTGGGACTCGTCGTTGGCCGGCTGCGTCACCGCCAGACACAACTCGCCCCCGTATATGTCCGAGAGATCGTCGAGCGTCAGCCCCAGGCTCACCCGCGACTTGCTGAGCTTGTTCTTGATCTGGTTGCGCAGATCTTCCACAAACGGCCGCATCACCGGGTCCTGCACCAGCCGACCCAGCTGCGTCTCGTTCCACTTCGTACGCAAAACCTCTACGTTCGGGATCGACACGTACCCTTTGGTCGTGTCCGGCAACAGCTCTTCACTCGGTGACGCAGCGGACGCAACGAGGGGACAGCACAGGAATCCGACCACGAGCATCCAACAGCAATACTTCGCCACGAGTCAATCTCCTTGGCTGGCGGTGAACGTCTGACGGCGGTGACATTTTGACAGACGAGAAGCGGGTACAGCGGTTAACTTGTTATCGGCAATCGAAAACCCGAGCAAGACGTTTTGGCCGCTTGAACCCAATAAGTTACCGGATTGCCCGACGATGCCGAAGACTTGGATAATAGCCCAAGATGGGGTGTGTGGTAAAGGCGATGGGCGATAGGCACGGGGGTTCAGCAGCAATTGCCCCGGAGAAACCATGGGGACACCTCGGAGAAACCACGCGACACGGACTGGTATTTTTGGGGGGGGAGTGGGCGTGTGTCGCCTGGACGCCCCCCGATCGTCGCGTAATAATCGCCCCCATGAGGGAATACCACCTGGAAAACCTGAGTCACGATCCGATCCATGGGTACATCCCGTTCACTGCCGCGCGGGGAGTGCCGGACGCAGGCGTGACGGAGCGTGACATCATTGACCATCGCTGGGTGCAGCGGCTGCGGCAGATCCACCAGCTGCAGACGGCCTGGTGGGTGTATCCGACGGCCGAGCACACGCGGTTTCCGCACGTGCTGGGTGCCATGCACCTGGCCAGTCGGGCTGCCGAGGCGTTGTACGCCAGTCTGCAGGACGTCTGCCCGGACGTGCCGAGCCGGGGGTACGTCGAGACGCTGCTGCGGATGGCCGGCCTGTTGCACGATGTGGGGCACGGGCCGTTTGGCCATTTCTTCGACGAGCATTTCCTGCGGGCCTACGGTCTGACGCACGAGACGCTGGGCGGGCGGATCATCTGTGACGAACTCGGGCCGCTGCTGAGGCAGCTGCGCGGCTGCCCCAACCACCGGCTGGCCGATGGCGAGCAGTTGGATCCGGCCCAGATCGCCTGGCTCATCACCCGGCCGCGCGAGGGGGATCAGCAGAGTCAGCCGCGTTGGCTGGTGCTGCTGCGGAGTCTGTTGAGTGGGATCTACACGATCGACAACATGGATTTCGTGTTGCGCGACGCCTACATGTCGGGTTACAGTCAACGGTCCTTCGACCTGGACCGGCTGCTGCATTACAGTTTCTTCAGCGAGCACGGTCTGACGATGCACGAGCGTGGCATGAACGCGCTGATGCGTTTCATGGCTGTGCGGGCGGAGCTGTTTCGAACGATCTATTTCCACCGGACAGTACGCGCCGTGGATCTGGCCTTGGCCGACCTGTCTGCCGAGAGTCGCGATTTGATTTTTCCCGGCGACCCGTTGGAGCATCTGGAGGAGTATCGCGAGCT
>DAISIS010000597.1:0-3440 GCA_036821925.1 Pirellulaceae bacterium | reverse complement strand
CCGCATACCGATACGTGGTCGGCCAGGGCACCAGCAGTTCCAGGCAGCGTGCGAGCGACCAATGGCGGACCGGCACACCCGCGGCGGAGCGGACGACCAGCCCGGCCTGATACACCAGGTTGCCCAGCGGAACGGCAATCAACAGCAGCAGCACCAACACCACCCAGGCCATCACGAGCCAGCGCCAACGGCCCAGAGAAAACACCAGCGGAGCGCGCCGCGGCAGCTGCTGGGCCAGCGTCAGCAACCGGTCCAGGAGCATCAGGGCGGCGCCCGACAGCGCGCCGGTCACCAGCAGCGCCGTGTGCAGCCCGAGCCGCGTTGCCGTGTCGTCTCCCAGCGCGTAACAGATGTAGATCTCCTCCGCCAGCGTCCGCACCTGGTACAGATCGGTGACGGTCATTTCGCCAATCGCCGCCAGCAGGACCCAGGCGGTCGCGATGAGCACACCGGACAGGGCCCGCCGCAGCGTGACACGCACGAACACCTGCACCACGGTGGCGTCCAGCAGCGCGGCCTCTTCGAGCTCCGGTTCGCTCCAGTGCAGCGCCGCCGAGACGATCACGGTCACCCAGGGCACGGACCACAGCCCGTGGATCCAGACGACCGCTCCGGCACCGCGCAACCAGGGCGCGGGCACCAGGTCGCGCAACGTGGAGTACCAGCCGAGTTGGCCGAACCCGGCATCCCACGCGGCAGCGTGCAGGTAGAGGGGCAGGAACAACAACGATGCCAGCAGCCCGAACACCAGCCGGCGCCCCGGCAGGTCGGTGCGGGTGAGCACCAGTGCCAGGAACGTGCCGAGCGGCACCGACACCGCGCAGGCACCCAGCCCCACCCAGAGACTGTTGCCGGCCAGCAACAACGTGCGCCGATCGGCCGCGAACAGCAGCAGCGCAGCGCTGGCCAGCAGCACCACCAGCCCGCACCAGAAATACCGACGCCGCCCGTCCTGCATCAACGCTGCGACCTGACCCTGAACACGAACACCTCGATCCGTGTGGCTGCCCCGCGCCGTCTCGCTACCGCACGGGATCCTGCGCCTGGTGCGCGGTCTGCGCCACCGGCTGCAACTCTTCCGTAAACCGCGCCAGATACTTCATCATGCTGTCGTGCCCCTTGAAGCCGACCACCGTCTTGTCCCAGTCGATCTCGCGCGACAGGATTCTGCCGCTGTCCAGGTCGAACCGGATCTGGCCGTCCGTGATCTGCTGCATCAGCTGAGACTGGATCTGCGGGTCGTTCACCGGTGTCACCACTTCCGTCTTGGCCTCGATCGTGGCGACCCCCGTTCTGACCGACTTGAGGGTGTAGACAAGGCGGGTCTTGATCCGCTTCTTCGTGCCGTCCTGCCGGCGGACCAGGAGGTCGCTGGAAGTCTGCCACTGCTGACCGATCTTGACCGCGTCCACGGGCAGCGGGATGGCGATGTCCCCCATCCCCAGATTGATCGGATTCGCGTCGCCGTTGCGGCTGAGCACCTTGCCCCAGGGGGTGATCTGGAAGGTGGACAGCGGTGTATTGACCAGTTTGGCCACCTGCAGATACGGGGGCGCGGGGCGCGCGTCGGTCTGGCTGTTGTAACGTGCCTCCGGCTGGTCCGAGATCTTCTGCCACATGTCGATGTCCGTCACGCTGTGCACCAACGTCATGTTGCCGTCTGCGTCCACGCTCTGCACCTCCCACACCTTGGTCGACAGCGTGCGGGCACGCGTGGTCTCTGTCTTGCCCTGGATCGTCGCCTCCGTCGTGCTGAGATGCTTGACCCGCCAGCAGATCTTCTCACCGGGTGCGAACCGGTAACGCAGCAGATAGCTCTGTTCCGTGGCCCGCTTCTTGGCCACCTCCAACTCGGCGGCCACACTTGGCGTGTCGTCAGCCTGGAGCGGCGGCAGGCAACTACACAGACCCAGAAGCAGAGGCAGAAGGGAAGCCACGACCGTCAGGCGACATCGGATCTTCATCGTGTTTGCATCCGTGCTGAATGGAATGTTCAGGACCGGCAAGCCGCGACCGATACAGACTTGCCGCGCGCTGTCCGGGAACGGCAGCACCCTGCGCATCGCGCAGGACGCGATTCATTCCCGCATGCGTGTGTGCTAGCGGCGGATGTGCCCGCGCCAGCCGAGTTTCTCGCGAAGCGTCCGGTAGTAGTTCTGACCTCCGACTTCAATCATCTGGAACTGCGGCGCCGCACGCTGCACCCGGACACGGTCACCTGCCTGCAACGCACCAACCACAGTACCATCCACCACCACAGAAGCCGACGTGTGCGGCTCGCGATAGACGACCTCGTAGGTACGGTCCGCACGGTCAACCACCGGGCGGACTGTCAATGTGTGCGGACTGATCGGCGAAATGACGAACGCCTGCAAGCTCTTGCGCAGGATGGGACCGCCTGCGGACAGATTGTGGGCGGTCGATCCAACCGGCGTGCTGATGATCAGACCGTCGCAACTATATGTTGTGGCCAAAACTGAGTCAACGTAAAGATCCAAGTTCATCATGGCGAAAGGGGGCCCCCCGAGCACCGCCGTCTCGTTGAGTCCCAACTGCTGGCGCACGACCTGACCCTCGCAGAGCACCGAGCAGTGCAGCATGAGGTGCTCAACCACCCAGCATTTCCCGGCACAGACGTCGGGAAACACGCGGACGAAAGCGCCGGGGGCCAGAGCAGCCAGAAACCCCAGCCTCCCCAGGTTCACACCCAGCACCGGAAGCTGCCGGAAGCCCATCTGCCGCACGGCGTGCAGAATCGACCCGTCCCCGCCGAGCACGATGGCGAAGTCGGCGGAAACGGTTTGCAGATTCTCGTGCGAGGCGAAGTCGCACAGCACAATCTCGGCGTGCTGTTCGATCACTGGCCGCAGGCGTTCGGCCTCAGCGTGCACCTGCGCTCGGTCGCCGTTTCCCAGCAGCAGCACGCGGAGTCGGCGGTCGCGCACCGCGCACCAGGCGGGAGCAACGGACTCATCACTGACCACTGGCGGTTGCGGATCGTTCATGGCACGCGAGGTCCCGACTGCTGCGTTTTGGGTGCGGCGGAGCGGGGCGGCAGCCGGTCGACGCGCTGCGCCAGCTCGCGGCAGACCTGGGCGATACCCGGCGCATCGAGCCGCAGATCGGCCAGCAATTCGGCCCGTTCGCCATGTTCGATGAACTGGTCGGGAATCCCCAGGCGGACGATGCGACTGGTGTCCCACCCCTGGCTGCAGGCAACTTCCAGCACGGCGCTGCCGAAGCCGCCGAGCAGCGAGCCCTCCTCCACGGTCACGAGGAAGCGGCATTCCCGGATGGCGCGCGAGACGATTTCGTGGTCCAGGGGCTTGGCGAACCGCGCATTGACCACACCCAGGTTGAGTCCTTGTTGGCGCAGCGTATTGGCTGCCTGCACGCAGTCGTGCAGCAGTGCGCCGCAGCAGAGGATGGCGCCGTCGGGT
>DAISIS010000596.1:0-3441 GCA_036821925.1 Pirellulaceae bacterium | reverse complement strand
CGCGCTGCGGCGCCGCCCCCTGCAGGGGAGTAGAGAGGAGAGGGGAGAGAGGAGAAAGGAGAAAGGAGAGGGTAGCGGCGGAGTGCAGGCACTCCGCCGCTATGTCCGGAGTCGGATGACCTACACTTCTTCTTCGATCTGCAGATCGAGCAGATCGGCCAGGTGGCGGACACTCTGCAGGTGATCGCCGTAGTAGACGACCCGGTGCAGCAGGGTCATGGCGTCCTCGGTCTGCAGGACGCGACTCCAGTTGGCGGCCATTTTGGCCGCGTCCCGGACCTCCGTCACGATCTGCGTGCGGCAAGCACGAATCGACCGCTCCGGCACCTCAATGATCTTGCCGGTGGAGACGAGGATGGTCTCCAGGTTCACCAGCTTGGTGCGTGTGATCGTCTCGCCGAGCCGGTAACGCACTTCGGGCACGCAGCCGCTGCCGCCGACTTCCGAGTGGCCGCGCAGCAGGTAGGGGGCTTCGGCCCCTTCGGCGCCGTCGAGCTTCAGCGGCGCGGTGCAGTGGGCGGTCCAGACGGCATTGCGCGACGTATCGAAAGTCTGGTTTCCCTGGAAGCCCGGCTTGTCAAACGCGTACTGGAACAGCATCATGGTCAACAGCGAGTCCATATCTCCCTCGCAGGCGGCGGGCAGGCCACAGTCGCGCAGCCGGGTGAACCCGAGGCAGGGGAACCCGCGGTCCAGCCAACCCATGCAGGTACCGACGGCCAGTCCCTGCGCCCGGTGACGCTCCATCAGCCCCTGCAGGGCAATGCTCACACGCGCCGCCTTGCTGATGTCCTCGGCATTCGGTTCCACAATCTCCGTGGCTCCCGCGGTCCAGCGCTGCCCCTCGGCCACGGCCGCATCCTCTGCGACCTGCGCCAGCATCTCGTCGAATTCCGTCTGCTCGACGGCCAGCACTTCGGTGCCCAGTTTGTCCTTCACCTGCTGGGGATCGCAGGCGGGAGCGGTGCCCTGCGCGGGGGGAAAGAGCAGGATTCGCGTCTGCCGCATGAACGGAATGACGCGCAGCAGCCGCACCGCGCGCTCCAACTCCTGGTAGTCGCCGCTGGCCAGCAGCGTCACACGATGGCCGGCCCGGCGCCAGCGCATCGGGTACATCCAGTCGTGCCCGCTGGCGGGGAGCGAGAACACGGCCAGCGGGTGTTGCCCATCGAGCACGGGCTGGGCGACGCGCACCAGGGCGAAGCAATGCAGGTTGATCGCCAGCACCGGCGTGCCGGCACCAACCTCTTTCAAGACCGCTGCCGTCTCCTCCGGACTCTGCACCTGCCTCTGGATCAGCTCCACGTTGCCGAGCCTGTCTTCCACATCCGCCAGCACCTGCCGGGCCTTTTCCAGCTGGGAGGGATCGGTATTCCAGCCGCGATCCGCCGGGCCGGGCGCCCCGGTCAGGAGCACACAGATCCGCGCCTTTTCCCGTGGCGGCGGCGGGGCAACCTGAGACGCCAGCAGATGGGTCTGGGTGGACATCGCCCCCGCCGCCACCAGCCCACTCATGACGCCCGCCTCCAGAAATGTTCGTCGCGTGCATTGCTCACACATCGCTCTGTACTCCAGTGTTATGCGTAACTATCGGGTCTGTCCGGTGGGGCGTACCGCCGATGCCACGCCCGCTGACAACTGGGCCCATTGTAACACCGCCCAGGAGCCCGTTCAGCCCAGGAACCCGCTCAGCCCAGTGTGCGGGTTGCCTCACCACGCGCGGTCGGCTGTAATACGCGGTAGCCGCGAAGGAGGTGACCATGGCCCGTTACGAGTGCACGGTGTGCGGATACGTCTATGACGAGCAAGAAGAAGGGGTGGCGTGGGATGCGTTGCCCGCCGACTGGAGCTGCCCCACCTGCGGTGCCGGCAAGTCCGATTTCATCCGCCTGGAGGAGGCCGGCGAAGCGCCGGCCGCGGCAAACGCCGGGGCGTCGAGCACTGGGGCGTCGAGCACTGGGGCTGCGCCGCCAGCCAGGAACACAGCGGTCGAGCCGACCGTGGAACTGATCCATGCGTTGGCTCAGGACGGGCTGGAAAAAACCGGTCATCACGGGCCGCTGGTCGCGATGGGGGTCCCCCGATCGGCGCTGCCACACTGGGACGATATCCAGATCCTGCCGGCTCAGTTGGCGACCCGGCCGCTGGCCGAGGACGCGGACGTCGACACGCAGCTGGTGATCGGCCCCCGCGCGCGGAAGCCGCTCCGGCTGGCGATCCCGGTGTTCGTGTCCGACATGAGTTTCGGCGCGCTGTCGGAGGAGGCCAAGACGGCGCTGGCCCACGGCGCTGAAAGGGCCGGGACGGGCATCTGCTCGGGCGAGGGAGGCATGCTGCCGGAAGAACAGGCGGCCAATTCGCGGTATCTGTTCGAGCTGGGATCGGCGAAGTTCGGCTATTCGGAACGCATTCTCCCGCAAATCCAAGCCTTTCACTTCAAGGCGGGGCAGGGCGCCAAGACCGGCACCGGAGGCCATCTGCCGGGCAGCAAAGTCCGCGGGAAGATCGCCGAGGTGCGGCAACTGCCGGAGGGCACTCCCGCCATCTCGCCGCCGACGTTCCCCGACCTGGTGACGGCAGAAGACTACCGCCGCTTCGCCGATCGCGTGCGGGAACGGACCGGCGGCATCCCCATCGGTCTGAAGATGTCGGCGCAGCACATCGAGGCGGACCTGGCCTTTGCGTTGGAGGTCGGCGTGGACTACATCATCCTCGATGGGCGGGGGGGTGCCACCGGTGCTGCCCCCGTACTGTTCCGCGACCATATCTCCGTCCCCACGATTCCCGCGCTCGCCCGCGCCCGCCAGTTCCTCGATGGGCAGGGGCGGTCCGACATCACGCTGATCATCACCGGCGGACTCCGCACTCCCTGGGACTTCGTCAAAGCACTCTGCCTGGGCGCCGACGGCATTGCTGTCGCCAACGCCGCCCTGCAGGCCATCGGATGCGTGGCGGCCCGGATCTGCCACACCAATGACTGCCCCACCGGAATCGCCACCCAGGACGAGCGGCTGCGAGCGCGGTTGAACGTCGAGCAGGCGGCGGCCAGGCTGGCACGATTCCTGACGGCGTCGGCGACGCTCATGCAGGTCATGGCCCGCGCGTGCGGGCACACACAACTGCGCCAGTTCAACGCGCACGACATCACGACCTGGAAACGGGAGCTGGCCGATCTGGCAGGCATTCCGTACGCCGGGGTCGGACAGTCGCCATCGGATCGCGCGCCGACCACCACCTGAGCGAACCTGACGCCCTGCAGAATCGTCTCGATCCACGACCACGTGATCGAGATCGAGGGCACCGGCGGCTTCGACGGGACGCCCGAGCTCGACATCAAACCGTATCTGCCCGGTGACGACACGGCGACCGGCGCTACGGTGCCGGACTGGGCGCGGGCCAGGTGACCCCGCGCTCGCCGTCCGTTGCCTGGATCGCGGTGCG
>DAISIS010000595.1:0-3446 GCA_036821925.1 Pirellulaceae bacterium | reverse complement strand
CCGTCCAGTCCGCGCTGGCGGTCGACGATGGCCAGGGCACCCCACAGGCGGAAATGATGCATGCCGAACACGCACAGCATCTGCTGCGTCCCGGGGATCGGTCGCGGATAGTAGACCGCGCCGGGAGAGGCCGTGTTGTTGCCCCAGTAGATGGCCTGATTTGTCCCGTCGGGATTCACGGTCCAGATGCCGTGCGCGTCGCCAAAGTTGCGATCCACGTATTCCCAGCGGGCGTACAGGATGCGGCCATCCGCCGTCACGACTCCCTGGTTGTCGAACAGGTTGTTCTTGCTGATCTGGTGGATGTTCGCGCCGTCCGGGTCCATGCAGAACAGATTCGCCCCGTGGTCGCGGCTGCACTGGTTGTACTTCGGTTCGCGCGTAGACGAGAACACGATCCGCTCGTCGGGCAGATAGAACGGATCGAAGTCCGACACCCCCGCGGCTGAGGTCAGCTGGTGCAGCCCTGTGCCGTCTGTGCGGATCTCCCAGATGTGATAGTCCTCATCCCGCTGGCGGCGCAGCGCACAGAGAAGTCGCTGGCCGTCAAAGTGCACGCGCGGGTCCCGCACCACGCCGTCAGGGAGATCCACCAGTGTCTGCACGCGGCCGGTGTTCAGGTCGATGAGCTTGAGTGCCGCGCCACCCTGGAACAGATCGGCGTGCGGGGTCATGCCGCGATCCGCGTTGAGCTCAAGCGTATGGAACAGCGTGTCGATGGCATGATAGTGGCTGCGGTACTGGTGCCGGACCACGAACACGATGGGCTGGCCGCTGACCAGCGGGTTGGCGATCAGCGCCTCGCGCTGCACGGCCGCCAACTCGGCAAGCAGCGCGGGGGCCTGGTCGGGCGGCGTATCTGCCAGACGCGCCTCCAGGGCGTCGAGTCGGCCGAGGAACTCCGCACCGCGCGGGTAGCGCTCCGGCTGGGTGTGCATGAGATCGGCGATCGCTTGCCGCAGCGCCGGTAGATTGATCGCGCGGATCGCTGCCTCCCGTTGCTGCTCGGCCCGCTGAGCGGCAATCGCGGCCCAGCGCTGCTGGGTCTGGTCCACGTCGATCTGGCCGCAGGCGTGGAAGTCGTCGAATGTGACGTGCCCCCAGCCCCCGGTCTCGCGGTCCACGATTCGCAGGAACAGCGGCTGCCCCATCCACGCCGACGCGTCCCAAGCGACACGCTGCATCACCTCCGTCTGGGCCTGGCCGCGTGCGACGAGCACCTCCTGGCCATCGAGCGTGCACAAGGCGACGTAGGTGCCGGGCTGGGTGCCGGAGCCCACCAGCATCGAGATGTCTGGGGCGCTCAACACAAAGACGGGTGACTCAAGCACTCCGGTCAGGCGATCGTTCGACGGCTGCCCAGGCTGCTGCTCGACCGTCGACACGTAATACCGCCCCTGTTTGTTGTACTGGTTGCCAGGCTGATCCGGGTAGTGATTGTGGTACACCGCCCGGTCCGACACGACGTAGTCGAACTGGCCCTCCACCACCTGCCAGCCCTGCAGATCGCCGGTTTCGAAGTCGAATCTGATCTCCGCCTCCTCCGCCACAGCGGCCTCTGCGGCGCAGGCCATCAGCAACAGCGGAACCAGTCCGGTACGCGACAACACGGTGAAGAAGTTCCGATCAGTCATCAGTGCTCCCTGTGCGTTCGCTCAGAACCCTCTCCCTGACAGCCGCGGCAAACGTCCTGCTCATCGCCTTCACCTCCCTCCCTCCCGGCTGGCCGTGGGGAGATGCTTAACCGCCTTCCGGCTGTCCGAACAGCAGTTCGATGAAGTGCCGGTCGGCCGGTCGGAAGAAGACATAGACATGATCGTCGGGCAGCAGCACGGTTGCGCCGCGGGCTGCCACCAGATCGCTGCCACGCACGACGAGAATGACGGCCGAATCGGGTGGCAGCTCAATCTGGGCCAGCGACGCACCGCAGACTGCGGCCGGCGGCTGGATGAAGAACGACACGATCTCGCCATTGAGTTTGTGTGCGGAGTGGATCTCCAGGATGGCGCTTGGTTTGGGCGGTTCGGGATCCGCCAGCCCCAGCCAACGGGTGACGAAGCGGATGGTCGTGCCGGGCAGGATGGCACTGACCACCACAATGAAAAAGACAATGTTGAACACCCGCTCCGCACCAGGTACCTGGGCCAGCACCGGGAAAGCGCCGAGAATGATGGGCACGGCGCCGCGCAGTCCGATCCAGCTGACATAGCCTATCTCACGCAGCGGCAGACGCAGAGGGAGGAGGCACAGCAGCACTGCGACCGGCCGGGCCACAAATGCCAGGAACAACGCCGTTGCTAGCCCCACACCGGCCACATCCAGCAACTGTGTCGGGAAGACGAGCAGCCCGAGCATCAGGAACAGTGCGATCTGACTCAGCCACGCCAGCGCTTCGTGCACGCGCGCCAGGCCCGTCCGGTAGGGCAGCACCGCGTTGCCCAGGACGAGCGCCGAAATGTAGACGCTCAACAACCCGCTTCCTTCCAGCAGCGTGGCCACGCCAAACGACAGGAAGGCAATGGCCAGCGTGATCGCCGGGTACAGGCCAACCGTGGGCGGCCGGATGTGGCGGATGATGAGCAGCCCGCCGTAGCCGACCGCGAAGCCCGCGACAGCGCCGACAGCCAGCTGCAGCGGCACCGTCAGCGCCAAGGTCCACTGCAGCGCGTCGGGAGACTTCGCCACTTCGATCATCGTCACCGTGAGGATCATGGCCATCGGATCGTTGGCGCACGATTCGACCTCCAGGATGTTGCCCACCCGCGGCTGCAGGTGCAGGCGCCCCCCGCGCAAGACGGCCAGCACCGCCGCCGCGTCGGTCGAGGAGACGACCGCGCCGAGCAGCAGGGCGTCTGTCCAGTCCAGCCCAAGCAGCCGCGCGAAAAGGGCCAGCAGCCCGGCCGTCAGCGTCACACCGACCGTGGCCAGTGTCCCGGCCGGCACCAGGACACGTCGCACCGCCCGCCAGGGCGTATTCAGGCCGCCATCGAACAGGATCAGAACCAGATAGATGGTCCCGACACGCACGGCAAAGCGGTAATCGTCGAACGCAATCCCGCCGATCCCTTCGGACCCGCCGAGCATGCCCAATCCGAGAAACAGCAGCACGATGGGTACGCCCAGCCGGTCGATCTGCCGGCTGAAGATCACACTGAATGCGACCAGCAGCCCGACCACCAACAGAAAGATCGCTGTGCCGTGCGGTTCCATCGTTGCCACAATCATCAACAGAAGAACGTTCTCAGACAAAACCTCGGCCGCAAGACGGCCCGCAATACACGCTCCGCCACCGCGCTTAGTGCAGGACGGGACAGGTATCGAACCACTGCCGTTCCTGGCCCGCCATCCAATCGGTCGACGCTGTCGGCCCCCATTCCCCCGGTTCGTAGACGAGCAGCGGTGGCGGGGCGCCGGCGTCCCACGCCATCTGGATCGGATCGACGATG